>DATFIL010000267.1:0-3216 GCA_035270145.1 Desulfobacter sp.
ATACGGCTGCAGCACCCATGCCGCCGCCGACACACATGGAGACAAGCCCATATTTGCCGCCGACTTCTTTGAGGTTGGCAATGCATGTGGCTGTCAGTTTGGCACCGGTGCATCCTAAAGGATGGCCAAGGGCAATGGCGCCACCGTGAATGTTAATTTTATTCATGTATTTTCCAAGGCCGGTTTCCCGGATGCAGTGGATGGCCTGGGCGGCAAAGGCTTCATTGATTTCATAAATGTCGATGTCATCAATGGTCATGCCCACCTGTTTAAGCACTTTGGGGATGGCATATTTGGGGCCTACACCCATTTCATCTGACTTGCAGCCCACAGTGGTATACCCAACCAGCCTGGCAATAGGGGTCAGGCCAAGCTCCTCACACTTTTCCCTGGAAGCGACGATGCCGGCCGCTGCCCCGTCCGTGGTCTGGGACGCGTGGCCGGCCGTAACGGAACCGTTTACTTTGAACACCGCTCCCAGTTTTGCCAGCCCCTCCGGTGTGGAGGCCCGGATACCGTCATCATGTTTAACAATAAAGGACTCTTTTTTATACGTCCCGTCAGGCTGTACAATATATTTGTAGGCCGGGGTCGGGATGATTTCAGTGAATTTTCCGCCGTCTCTGGCTGCCATGGCCTTTGCCTGGGACTGGGAGGCAAACAGGTCCTGGTCTTCCCGGGAGATGTTGTACCGTTCGGCCACGTTTTCAGCGGTGATCCCCATGGATACGTACATTTCAGGATTGGTTTTTGAATATTCCGGATGGGGCCGGGGGGCGTTACCGCCCATGGGTACAAACGTCATGGACTCGCAGCCTGCACCCACGCAGATTTCCGACCAGCCCGCAGATACCCGCACAGAGGCCAGGGCAATGGCTTCAAGACCGGACGCGCAGAACCGGTTTACCGTGGCACCGGAGACCTCGTCCGGGAAACCTGCCATTTTAGCCGCGATCCGGCCCAGGTTCAGGCCCTGTTCCGCTTCGGGGAAGGCGCAGCCCAGCATGACATCGTCAATGTCTTCGGGTTTCAGGTTGGCGGTTCTTTCAACCGCTTCCTTCATAATAAAGGAAATCAGTTCTTCGGGCCGGGTCTGGCTGAACAACCCTTTATTTTGCTTGCAGCCCGGGGTCCGTATGGATTGTACTATATATGCGTCTTTCATGATCTTATCCTCCTAATTTCTAAGCGGCTTCCCGGTTTTAAGCATATGATCAATTCTGGCAATGGTTTTCTCTTCCCTGCAGAAGTCCACAAAGGCCTCGCGCTCAAGTTTGAGCATGGCTTTTTCGGCAATCTCACTGCCTTCGTTGGCATCGCCGCCGCTGACCACATAGGCAATGCGTTTGGCCAAAAAGGCATCATATTCACTCATGAATTTGCCGTTGAGCAGGTTGAACACCTCCGCATTCACCATGCCCTGACCCGCGTTGCCAATCACTTTAAGTTTCTTTTTCAGCGGGGGAATATATCCGTCATCCACCATCTTAAGCACTTCTTTTTTGGCTTCGCCCACAAGATTGTCACGGTTCATGACAATCCGGTCGGCAAGGCCGAGAAACCCGTTGTTCCGGGCCTGGGCGGCTGACATGGATACGGCGGCCATGGCGATTTTCATGAATGCCTGGACAAAGAATTTGGCCAGATCCACCTCTTTTACGGTTTTGCCCGGCAGGGCATCCACATATTTTTTCCACAGGTTCATACAGCCGCCGCCGGCAGGCAGCAGGCCCACGCCAATCTCAACCAGACCCATGAAAAGTTCGGTATGGGCAACGATGCGGTCAGCGCCCAGGCAGGTTTCGCAGCCACCACCCAAGACCATGCCGTAGGGTGCGGCAACAACGGGGAAAGGTGCGTACTTGACGCGTTGGATGCCGCTCTGGCCCTTTGCCAGGAATGCATCAATTTCAGCATATTTTTTTTCGTGGCACAGTTTGGAGATAAAAGCAAGATCGGCACCGGCGGAAAATGCGCCGGGCATCCCCCCGGCTTCGTTGCCGATAACAAGGCCGGCACCGTTTTCTTCGACATAGTCAAGAGATTTGCCGATGGAATCAACGATTTCAGCGTTAATGGCATTCATTTTGGTGTGGAATTCGATGCAGAAAACGTCATCTCCGATATCCACCAGCGATGCCGACGCATTTTGAAAAACTATTTTATTATTGCCTTTGGCGGCGGCAATGGAAACCATATTTTCAGAAACCGGAACCGCCTTGTATTGACCTGCTGAAAAATCAAAGTAGTAGCGGATACCGTTTTCAAGTTTGTAAAAACGTTTGTTGCCCGTGACCAGCATGTTCGTCACATTGGCCGGAACATCAAGCCCTTCTTCGTTCATTCTTTCAACGGCTTCTTCAACACCATAGGCATCCCAGGTTTCAAAGGGTCCCATCTCAAAGTTGTAGCCCCATTTCATGGCGTTATCGATTTCAACGATGGTTTCGGCGATTTCAGGTATCCGGTTGGCAGCATACTGAAACGCGTTGGCCTGGCATCGCCAGGCAAATTGGGCGCCTCTGTCATCGCCTTTGAGCACGCAGGCCACCTTCTCTGCCAAAGTGGCTTTTTCCTTGGCTTGGTCCAGGCAGGGAAACGAAGCTTTTTCAAAATCTTCATATTCCAGGGTGTCAATATTGAGCACCTTGCGCCGTTTTTTCCACTCCGGGGTCAGTTCTGTTTTGTAAAAGCCCCCCTGGGTTTTGTTGCCCAGCATTTTTTTATCGACCATTGTGGCGATAAATTCAGGCAGGACAAGTGTGTCACGCTGCTCGTCGTCCGGGCACAGGTCATAGGAATTTTTGGCCACATGAACCATGGTGTCAATGCCAACCAGGTCCGTGGTTTTGAAGACAGCGGTTTTAGGGCGACCCAGGGCCGGTCCAAGCAGGGCATCCACTTCGGGAATGGTCATTTTATCTTCGCGCATGAATTTGAGGCAGGCGCCAATACCCTGAATACCGATTCGGTTGCCCACAAAGTTCGGTGTATCCTTGGCCCAGACAATACCCTTGCCCAGGTTTCTTTCGCCAAACCGGGCAATGAAATCCATGACGTCGGGTTGGGTCTCAGCGCCGGGAACGAGTTCGAGCAGGTGCATGTAGCGGACCGGGTTAAAGAAATGGGTGCCCATGAAGTGTGCTTTGAATTCCTGGGAAAGCCCTTGGCTCATATCCTTGAGGGGAATCCCGGAGGTGTTGCTGGTAACAAGGG
>DATFIL010000268.1:0-4153 GCA_035270145.1 Desulfobacter sp.
CCTTCTGCACCCCTTTAAACGACTGGGTTTTATTGCCGACCTCTGCCGAAAAAGCGGCATTAAAAATTTGCATACACATTCCATCCGGGGATATCCCCGCCCTTGGGATGATCCCCATATCAGTGAGCGACAAACCGCAGATCCTGTTTTTGCTGTCTGGGGTACGGTCTAACATTCGCAGTGATGCCGGGAAAGCAAATTTGCGATACCGGCATCATTTATCTTCCCCAATGTCCTGAGCACTCGATGATCAAGTTTAACTAAAAACTTGATGATCGAGTATAAGGAATTATTTGGGACGCTTCAAAAAATTGGCAAATCCTTCCAGATTACGTTCATATCGAGCAATTGCGTTGGGTGAATCCGAAAATTTTCTTTTAAATTCAAGAGTCCAAGGCGGAAACGAAAAAAGATCAAGTATCTCAGAAGCCGTTCCCTTCTCGGGATAATCATAAGACATGACTAACATTCCTGCAGCTTGCAAATCACTATATACACCCGAAAGGGTACGAGGCGATTTCCCCTCAGATTGAAGATAAACTATATAGCGCGCCATGGCATCCACAACAATATTTATAATATCCTTGGGAACATCGTAATCCTCATACCAGTCGTCCACCCAATCGCTTAATCCAGTGCGAACCATAGGCGGCTCCAAAGCGTCCTGACGAATATCGACAATATAGCTCTCAAGGTCATCAACGGCTTCATCAAGAGAACTGTCTATCAATAGTAAAACTTCATCAGCAGCATTATTCAACCTACGGAATTCACGGCATCCAGTTCCGTTTCGCCCGAATCCACCCTTTGTTTTAATTCTCGGTGAAGGTGTAAAAAGAGGCTCTAAGCGTCCTGATCTAGTTTGCATATCAAGAGGATGTGCCCACAAAAGTAACACGACGCCCAAACGTCTGATCAATTTCCGAACGGATTTGTCTTCCTGAAAAGACCAAGGTAGTGCAATTACCTCTGCAGATCGGTTGTTAATGGCTTCCATGCAAATTTCCTTTTGCAAAGACAACGGCTTTTCATTGATCTCGGGAGTAGAAAAGTCAATAAATCGTAACCCAAGATTATGACATGCTTTCGCACCTAGGGTAGTCTTGCCTGAGCCAGGAGGGCCACACAGAAAAATCATGGGAATTTGATCTTCAATTTTGTTTTCCATAGTCTTTATTATATCATCAAATTATTCAATTGTGTAATATGGGTTCCGGCCGTTGTATTTGAAATGAGCATATCAAATGAGCCACAAAGCAAGACAAAATTGCATCTACTCCAAAAGCCTGTCACCGGAGCAATTGATCGCTTGTCCGCTCAAACAACGGCACCGGATCTACCAACTGGCCCTGCACAGATATAGACAAATGCAGGTGAGGACCCGTGGCCCGTCCTGTAGAACCAGATCGACCGATAATCTGTCCCCTTTTTACAATATCCCCCGGAGAAACGTCGAATCTACTCAGATGAAAGTACAGGGAAACGACACCGTTGCCATGGTCTATATACATGGAGTTGCCGGCATAATAATGGGGTTCAGCCAAAATGACCCTGCCGTCAGCCACCGCTTCCACAGCAGTTCCCGCAGGAGCCCTGAAATCCACGCCCCGGTGAGGATTTTTAGGTTTGCCGTTCAGCACGCGTCGCAGACCATAAACACTGGTGTATTTTCCCGCCACCGGCCGATGAAAGGGCAGTCGCCACAAGCGTTGGTCTGACCAGGTGTTTTTGGCCTTCCGGGTCCGAACCCTTTCCGCCTTTATCCGCTCAAGTTCAGCAGTGGGCGGCGTCACCATCTTTGACGGCAGGTTCAGCGCCTGACGGGGATATGTTCGGCCAACAATAAGTACCGACCGTTGCCAGACGGTCTCGTTGCCTCCTGCCCAAGCCCGGACCAGAAGTTTCCGGCGATCCGGCTTGATGGTAAGGACATCTGTACCCAACATGACAATCGCTACATGATGTCCGTTCCATTGGGAGACTGACGGTACAAATTCCCGATCCATCCACCGGACAAGAATCCTGTCAAAGGCCTGGCCTGAGGTCAGCCGAACAAGAAAAGGCTGCCCCATGCCCGCCTGCTTTGGATGGGCGAGGACCATAGCCTCTTTACCGTCAGTGTTGGTTTCTGCCAGACTGACAGCAGTTATCATAAGGAATGTCAATAACACAGCAGTGCATGATCTGACGTTCAATGCGAAAACTCCTTTTCCATCAATTTGAAAAATTTAAACCGGTTCATTGGTCATCAGGTCTCCTTTTTATTGTGAATTTTTTTGGAATACAACAAATACTTAGCATAACATTTATTCGCCTAACAAGCCCCTGCAACAACCGACGTAGCCGCAAATAATTGTCTTAGGCCATTTTTTCGGTTAAGTTAAGCAAAAGTCAGGTTTAAAGAATGTTAAGACGAAACCCTGCAAAAGAGACAAACAAGGAGAATCCAATGGAAAAAAGTCATACCAATCCATACGCGGCCCTGGATCAGCCCCAGGTGCTTCAATTTTTGTTTCATCCAAGGCGTGATGATTCAAAAAAGGCAGTTTCCGACAAGGCGCATTTTATTCCGGTTGATCAGGATATTGAAGTCGGAGCGGCCTTTCACCTGGGAGATCCGTCATTTCCCAACATCCTTTTCTTTCACGGCAATGGCGAGATCGTATCCGACTATGATGATCTGGGTCCCATTTTCAACGGTATGGGCATCAATTTCATAGTGGTCGATTACCGGGGATACGGCAAATCCTCAGGCTCGCCCACGGTCTTTTCAATGCTTCTGGACTGCCACACAATTCTGGATTTTGTCGATAACGAACTTAAAAATCGCAATTTCACAGGTTCTCTTACTGTTATGGGCCGTTCCCTTGGCAGTGCACCGGCCCTGGAACTGGCTGCCACCCGCCAGGACAGCATTGACAAGCTGATCATCGAAAGCGGATTTGCCCATGCAGCCCCGCTTTTAAAAACCCTGGGGCTCGATCCTGTCAGGATCGGTTTTCAGGAAGCACAAGGATTCGGCAATGTCGATAAAATAAAGCATTGGAACAAACCTCTTTTAATTATTCATGCACAGTTTGACCATATTATTGACTTTTCACAGGGCGAAGCGCTTTATAGCCTTTGCCCTTCTGCCGACAAAGACCTTTTGATGATCCCCGGTGCAAATCACAACGATATTTTTATTAAAGGGTTTGATATGTATTTAAACAGCCTCAAAAATTTTCTCATTCCCCAGGACTCTTAGGCAGATATGATCTATAATAAATCGTTACACCTGATACTGAAAATCCAGTATTTTATCTATTTCGGCGTGCTGGGAATTTTTCTGCCTTATTTTAACCTCTATTGCCATCATCTGGGTTTCACCAGTTTTGAAATCGGTTCCCTGTCTGCCCTGAGAACCGCCATTACCATTGTCTTCTCAATAGGGTGGAGTATTGTTGCCGACCGGTATGCATGGAGAAAACCGATTTACGTTCTATTCAATTTCCTCAGTGCTGCAATCTGGGTTTTCTTTCTGTATATCAATAATTTTTGGGGCATGGTCATTGTGACCATTTTTCACACGATTTTCTTTGCCCCCCTCATTGCATTTATAGAAGCCTTTGCAATGGATGAACTGAGCAGTGGGGGCGGTGACAAGAACAGATATGGCCGGATTCGGGCCTGGGGATCGGTGAGTTTTATCCTTGTTGTGTTCATTCTGGGCAAGATTTCCGATCTTTTCAGCATCAATATCATTATTCCTCTCATTCTGGCCGGTTACACGCTTCAGGCGCTTTTCTCGATTCCCATGCCCAAGGCGAAAGCAAGGAAGAAACAATTTCATGCGGGAGTCAAAGAACTCCTCAATGCCCGGACCCTGACTTTTCTCACCTGTTCGTTTCTAATGCTCTTGAGCCATGGGACCTATTATGGATTTTATTCGATATATCTGGAGGAGTTGGGGTATAGCCCCTTTTTTATCGGGTCTACCTGGGCGGTGGCCTCCATCGCTGAGATCGTTCTCATGATCAACTCCGGCAGGATTTTAAAATATATCTCCCTTGAAAATGTGATCTTCTTTTCCTGTTTGGTTGCGGCACTCCGGTGGTGCCTTTTATGGCGTGCGGTCACAGTGACTGAAATCATGATAGCTCAGGTGCTGCAT
>DATFIL010000269.1:0-3384 GCA_035270145.1 Desulfobacter sp.
CTGACCACAGTGCTTGATGCCAGGTTTATCTGTGGGGCCTCCTTGATCTATTCCGAATTCATGGAAAAATTCAGGCAGCAGCTATCCGCAAAGCATTTGAAGCCCACGCTCAATTATTTGTACGAAAACGGAGAGAAGCGCCTGGCGGATTTCGGGGACTCTTCCTACCTGGTTTCCCCTGATGTAAAATCAGGATTTGGTGGTCTTCGGGATTACCACACCCTGTTGTGGTATGCTAAGATTAAATCCAATATTAAGACCCGTCGGGATCTGGAGTATTACGGGTTCCTTTCCCATTTTGAATACGAAAATCTGGAAGATGCGTTAAATTATATCTGGGATGTGCGCAACCGTCTGCATTATATCAGTCAGCGCAAAAACGATACGCTTCATTTTGAACACCAGGCGGAAGTGGCTGGGTTGATGGATTATGCGGATACCTCGGGCGCACCTCAGGTGGAGGTTTTTCTAGGTGAATTGCATGAGAAAATGGAATTTTTAAAGCAGATTTATCAGATCACATTTGAAGATATCGTATCCACTTGCCGGATTAAGAAAGAAACGGTTGCTTCACGGCCCACCAAAACTGACGGTCTATTTGTAAAAAAACGTCGGCTTTACTTTGCCAACACCGTTACAATTATCCAGCACCCTGATTTGCTGCTTCGCATTTTTCTTGAAAGTGGTCAGACCCGGATACCCCTGTCCATTGAGGCCAGGCGGGTTGCATCGGAATTCCGTCACCTTGTGGATGATGAGGTTCGTACGGATCCTGCATGTGTCAAGATTTTCAAACGAATTCTGGGGATGTCCATGTGGAAATTCAACGTGCTTAATGTTATGCTTTCCACTGGTATCCTGGCCCAGTTTATTCCGGAATTTTCGTCGTTAGTGCACAAAATTCAGTACAATCAGTACCATCTTTTCCCCGTGGACAAGCATTCCATCCGCTGCGTACAGATCCTTAACGGCTTCAAGTACCCCGACGACACGATGATGGGATCCCTTTATCATTCCGTGTTCAAGGAGATAAGGAATAAAAATGTTTTACTCGTGGCAGGTCTTCTTCATGACATCGGTAAAGCTGATCCTGCCAAGGAGCACTCTCGCAGAGGTGCCCGAATAGCTGGTCCTGTTGTTGACCGTCTTGGGTTCAGCCCTGTGGAAAAGGAAGATATTCTTTTCCTCATCGAAAACCATTTGTTTTTGGCAAAAACCGCCACCCGCCGGGATATTTATGACGAGGAAACAGCTGTTTATACCGCGCATAAGATAGGAAAAATACGGTTGTTGCGTATGCTTTTCCTGATTACGGTGGCTGATTCCAAGGCCACCGGACCCAAGGCCTGGAACGACTGGACGGAAAATTTGATCAAAGACCTGTTTTTTAAAACCATGAGTATCATCAAAACAGGGGAACTGGCGTCCAAGAAAACCCAGCGCCTTATTGAAAAAAAGAAAAAAGATGTCCTGGACCTGTTGCGGGAAAGCTGGCGGGAAGAAGAGGTTAACCGGCAATTGTCCGCCATGTCCCGGCGCTACCTGCTTTATGTGTCGCCCCAGAACATTGTTGAGCATATTAATCTATTCAGAAACCTGGGAGACCGGGAATATATCTGGCAGATCACAAAGGACAATGAGTCAGATATGAGAACCGTCTCCATTTGCGGCAAGGACAAGCCCGGGTTTTATTCCAAGCTTGCCGGGGTCTTTTTCCAGAATAATATTGATATTGTCGGCTCCCAGGCCTATTTTCTGGGTGACAGCTATTTTTTGGATATCTTTAATGTTCGTCCACCCCAGGACCGTCTCTTTGAAAAGGAAAAATGGGAAAAGGCCGGACAGGATTTAAGCATGGCCCTTGAAGATGACCACTATCTGGATAATGTGCTTGATAAAATCCCCACTGAGGTGACCATATCCAGCGGCAGCAGACCCGAAGACAGCCAGGTCCGCATAGACAATGAAACATCCAGTTTTTTTACGATTATTGAAGTTTTAACCTATGATTTTCCAGGGCTTTTGTTTGCCATTACCAACACCTTATACCGGGCCGGCATCAACGTTAATGTCGCCATGGTCGCCACCAAAGTGGATCAGGTGATTGACGTTTTTTACGTCCGGGATATTGAAGGGGATCAGAAAATAGAATCAGAAGAGAAATTAAATCAGATAAAAAACGCTATTATTAACCGTCTTCCACAGATGCAGTCAAAGGAGGTTATGAATGAAAAAAATTGAGGCAATTATTAAACCCTTTAAGCTGGATGATGTCAAAGAGGCTTTGAGCGAAATCGGCATCTACGGCATGACCGTTACAGAAGTTAATGGGTACGGCCGGCAGAAAGGGCACAAGGAAATTTACCGTGGCGCGGAATATGTTGTTGATTTTGTTCCGAAAATAAAACTTGAAATTGTTGTAACCGACGATCGCCTTGACGAAACCGTGGAAACCATCCGGTCTGCGACCAATAGCGGTAAAATCGGTGACGGTAAGATCTTTGTGCTGCCGGTTGAAGAGGCTATTCGGGTTAGAACCGGTGAACGCGGAGATGATGCAATTTAACGTTTAAGGTGCTTTTACACCCCCATTATTTCAAACCCAGAAACTGGGGTAAACCCACAATAACTTTAACTTTTATATAGATAGAAAGGTAAAAACATGACACCAAAAGAAGTATTGGCAATGGCAAAAGAGAACGGCATTAAAGTCGTTGACATTCGCTACATGGACTTTATCGGGACCTGGCAGCACTTTAGTGTACCTGTATCAGAACTGACGGAAGCCGCCTTTGAAGACGGATTTGGTTTTGACGGTTCTTCCATGAGAGCATGGCAGAACATTGACAACTCCGATATGATTGTAATTCCTGAAGCAGGTACGGCAAAAATTGATCCGTTTTTCAAAGTACCGACCATGGTTGTTATCGGCAACATCCATGATCCCATCACCAGCGAAGGTTACTCCAGGGATCCCCGCGGTATTGCCAAAAGAACTGAAGCCTATATCAAAAGCACCGGGCTCGGCGACACCATATTTGTAGGTCCTGAGCCCGAGTTCTTTATTTTTTCCAATATCCGTTACGCGTCAGATCCACACGCTTCCTTTTTTGAAATTGATTCCCCGGAAGCACATTGGAACACCGGTGACGGTTCCGAACCCAACCTGGGATACAAAATTAAACCGAAACATGGTTATTTTCCCCTGCCTCCCGCAGACAACTATCAGGATATGCGAACTGAGATGATGTTGACCCTGCAGGATCTGGGCATTGACATGGAATGCCAGCATCACGAAGTTGCTTCTGCCGGACAGTCTGAGATTGACCTTCGGTTTGACTCCCTGCTGAACATGGGTGACAAGCTGGCCTGGTTCAAATATGT
>DATFIL010000270.1:0-5016 GCA_035270145.1 Desulfobacter sp.
GTAGGGGCAGGCCCCTGTGCCTGCCCTAACGAGGGCAACCACAGGGGGATTGCCCTTACAAAAAATAGCCGACAATAGAATCAAGCCTCAATTTTTGGCCTCACGGGCCAATCATTTTTTCGGGCCTCAGGATTTGCAGGGGCCACGGCCCTGTTGATCGGCCTTTTGGGTCCCCTTTGCGACCCATTCAAAAAAACGGACAACGAAATTTTTTTTCTTATGTGCAATATTACTGTTTTTCATGATTTACCACATTATAAATGAGCAGAATATGCCCGTCTCCAAGATCGTTAGTGGACGCCAACGACAGGTCAAGATCAAGGTCCAGCGGCGGGGCAAATAAGGACAGCCCCGAGCCGAACAGCCGGGGCACCACGGTCAGATGT
Source organism: Desulfobacter sp. (assembly GCA_035270145.1). Taxonomy (GTDB): domain Bacteria; phylum Desulfobacterota; class Desulfobacteria; order Desulfobacterales; family Desulfobacteraceae; genus Desulfobacter. The sequence continues at coordinate 387 of DATFIL010000270.1, forward strand.
ATCTGTGTGATCAGGTTGTCCCGGATAAACAACGTGTTGATGGAAGCGCCGCCAACTAAAGCAACGCTGGTGTACCCCTTAAGCTCAAGGTCTTCAAGAATCTTGGCCGGAGACTGGTCCGTAAATATCAGGTTGTCCTGATCACTTTGCCGGGATTTATCCCGGGTCATGACAACATTAAGTCGACCCGGCAGAGGTTTGCCAATGCTGTCATAGGTATTTGATCCCATGATCATGACACCTGCCTTTTTAGTCACTTCTACATACTATTTTTTATCGGCTTTACCGGTCCAGTCCACAACCTGGCTGGAATTCTTTGCAATCTTACCGTCCACGGTTGAGGCCATCAATAAAATGACTTCCATAGAATTCTCCTGTCCAGAGATGAAAACAGGACAGACAGACACCGTAAATAGATTCGGCAGCCCTCCCTGTCCTGTTTATTCTTTTGATTCCATAGAAAAACAAAAGTTTTTCTACAAAAACAGATCAAGAATTGAATTAATTATACCAGGCCTTCAAAAAAATCATTGCCCTTATCATCAACAATGATAAACGCAGGGAAATTTTCCACCGTGATCATCCACACGGCTTCCATGCCCAGTTCTTCATATTCAACCAACTCGACTTTTTTAAAAAAATCCTTGCCCAGACGTGCGGCCGGACCGCCAGGGGAGCCTAGATAAAAACCACCATAAGTCTTGCATGCATCAGTAACGACCTGGGACCGGTTGCCCTTGGCCAGCATGATCATGGACCCCCCTTCTTTCTGGAAAATAGGTACATAGGGATCCATGCGGCCGGCTGTGGTGGGCCCGAATGATCCTGAAGCTTCGCCTTCGGGCGTTTTTGCAGGACCTGCATAGTAGATGATGTGATTTTTAATGTAATCGGGCAGTCCTTTGCCCGCTTCAAGCCGTTCCATGAATTTGGCATGGGCAATGTCTCTGGCCACAATGATCTTCCCGGTCAAAGAGAGCCGGGTGGATACCGGATATTTGGTCAGTTCTGCCCGAACTTCATCCATGGGACGGTTCAGGTCAATCTCAACAGCGGGTGCCATTTCAGGTTCGCTGGCCGGCAGATATTCCGCCGGGTTTTCAACCAGTTGTTCCAGGAACACGCCGTCCCGGTTGATTTTGCCCTTGATCTGGCGGTCAGCAGAGCAGGAAACGCCAATGCCGATGGGACAGGATGCGCCGTGGCGGGGCAGCCTTACGATCCGGATATCCAGGGCAAAGTATTTGCCGCCGAACTGGGCCCCAAGCCCTAAATCCCTGGACCGATCCAGAACTTTTTGCTCAAGGTCAATGTCCCTGAACGCATGACCGGTTTCGCTGCCCTTGGTGGGCAGGGTATCCAGATATTTGGCCGATGCCAGTTTTACCGCCTTGAGATTAAGTTCCGCAGAGGTGCCGCCAATAACAAATGCGATGTGATAGGGGGGACAGGCTGCTGTACCTAAGTGCTTCATTTCCTTGAGCATGAAGTCAATCAATCCCTCTTCGGTATTGAGTACGGCCTTGGTCATCTGGAACAGGGCTGTTTTATTGGCAGAGCCGCCGCCTTTTGCCATGAACAGGAAGTTGTACTCATCGCCCTGGACCGCAGCGACTTCCACCTGGGCCGGCATATTATTTTTGGTATTCACTTCGTCATACATGGTGAGCGGCGCATTCTGGGAATACCGCAAATTGGTTTGTGTATAGGCTTCAAAGGCGCCTTTTGACAATTCGCGCTCATCCTCGGACCAGGTCCAGACCTGCTGGCCCTTTTTGCCCATAATGATGGCGGTGCCGGTGTCCTGACACATGGGATAGACTTTTTCAGCCGAAATTACAGCATTTTTTAAAAGCTCCAGAGCTACATAACGGTCATTGTCAGAACTTTCAGGGTCATCAATCACGGCCCGCACCTGTTCCAGATGTTCGGCCCGGTACAGATGGGCCACATCCCTAAATGCGGCATTGGCCAGCAGAGTCAATGCAACGGGCTCTACCATGACCACATCCTTGCCCTCAAATTCCCGGACCCGGACATGATCCTTGGTCAACAGGCGGTATTGCGTTGCATCCTTTTTCAACGGAAACATGGGTTCATAGTTAAATTCCATTCGTTTTTCCCTCTTTGTAGTTTTTCCCTCTTTTAGAAGATCTGACAAGCAGCAGGTATTAAACCCCTGCTGCCTGCCGCCATTATTTGAAATATTTAATATAAAAGTCCGGAGCAATTGTCCAATTTTCTTTTATATTTTTCCTGTATTCCTATTTAACCATGGCCATCCTGCGCCTCAGGAATGCAATCTGAGTCTGAAGAGGCAGGTTCTTGGGACAATGATCCTCGCACCCCAGAAGGGTCATGCAACCGAATATCCCGTCGTCATCACCCATGATTTCGTAAAACTCTTCATCGGTCCGCTTGTCCCTGGGATCCAGATAAAACCGGCCCAGGCGCATGAAACCCACGGCGGACAAAAAATCCGGCCGCATACGTTTTGTGGCGCAAGCAGACACACAACACCCGCACTCTATGCAGCGTTCCAGTCCATATACCTCATCCATGATATCAGGGTCCATGCGCTCTTCCAGCTTGTTGAAATTCATATTGTCGGCATTGACATCATGTATCCAGGATTCCACCCGCTCGCTCATGGCCTGCATGAATTTACCCGTGTTCACGGACAGATCTCCGATAAGCTCAAATCCAGGCAGGGGCAGCAGGGTAATGTGTCCATCTTTAAACTTTGAGGTCAAGGTTCGGCAGGCCAAATCAGGTTTACCGTTAATCACCATGCCGCAGGAACCGCACATCCCGGCCCGGCAGATAAAGTCAAATTGTAAGGAGGAATCTTGTTGCTCCCGGATCTCGTTTAATGCAATGAAAATACTCATCCCCGGGGTTTCGGTGACCTCATAGGGTACCATGCGCGGCGTGTCGTCTTTTTTCTGAGGATTGTACCGAAATATCTCAAATTTTAAAATTCTGCCGTCTTGACTCATTATTTATACCCCCTGCCGATACGCTCGTTTTTGCCTTTGAATTTTTCCGGGATGGGAATGGGATTAAGCAACGCCTGCATCTCGAAGCGGTCTGCCTTTTTGTTGGCCTTCTTAATCTCTTTGATCTGTGCCTCGCGTTTTTCCGTATCCGGGTGACCAATGGTATTGTCCACACCATACCCCCTGTTGTCCGGCGGCAATTCCATCTTCATGACGTCCAGCGCTTCATAGGTGACTTCCGGCAAATCCGCGTCGTCGTCCGGCCAGGAAGTCAGGGTGCGCTTGAGCCAGTCGCGGTCGTTTCTTTCCGGGAAATCTTCCCGGGCATGGGCCCCGCGACTTTCGGTCCTCAGCATGGCACCATAGGCCACACACTGGGCTAATTTAATCATCTTGGGCACCCGGATGGCTGCCACAAGTTCGGGGTTGGACGAAGATATCTTGTTCTGCAAGGCTACAGTTTTTGCCCGCTGGTTGAGCACTTTGAGCGCTTCCACAGCCTGTTCCAGATCCGATGCGTTACGAAAAATACCTACGTTGTCCATCATAATTTTCTGCATCTGAGCTCTGAGTTTGAAGGGGTTTTCTCCATACTTCCGGGTGAGCAAGTCTCCAATCTTTTTCTGCTCTATATTCACAAAGTGTTCAATGGTGTTGGTAGAGATATTCAGGCTGTTGACAGCACAATAGTCCGCCACAAACTCACCGACGATCATGCCGGCCACAACGGTTTCAGCAACAGAGTTGCCACCCAGGCGGTTAAACCCGTGCAGGTCCCAGCATGCCGCTTCACCGGCCGAAAACAGCCCCTTAAGGGTCGGACTTTCACCTGTGACCTTGGTTCTGACCCCGCCCATGGCGTAGTGCTGGATGGGTCTTACTGGGATGTATTCCGAAACCGGATCAATGCCCAAAAAGTATTCGCAGATCTCTTTGAACTCGCGCAGGTTCTTTTCAATATGCTTGCGGCCCAAAAAGGTGATATCCAGCCAGAGATGCTCACCATAAGGGGACTGGGCCCCCTTGCCCTTTCGCATGTGCTCGATCATACGCCGGGACACAACGTCCCGGGAGGCCAGTTCTTTTTTATCAGGCTCGTAGTCAGGCATGAATCGGTGCATGTTCTTATCCAGCAGCATGCCGCCATCCCCCCGGCACCCCTCGCTGGCCAGGAGACCCATCGGCAAAATACCGGTGGGATGAAACTGAACCGCTTCCATATTTCCCAGGGTGGCAATGCCGGTTTCCAGGGCAATGGCGCAGCCAATGCCCTCGGAGATCACGGCATTGGTGGAATCGGCATACAGCCTGCCGTAACCGCCCGTGGCAATGGTGGTGGCCTTGGCAATATAGGCGATAAGTTCGCCGTTGATCAGATCCCGTACCACGGCACCGTAACACACGCCATCTTCGTGAATCAGGGCAATCGCCTCTTTTCTTTCATGAACAGGAATTTCCATCTGCATGGCCTTGTTGCCCATGGCGTAGAGCATGGTGTGGCCGGTACCGTCGGCGGTAAAACAGGTGCGCCATTTTTGGGTCCCGCCGTAATTCCGGGCTGTAATCAGGCCATGGGCCTTATGCTTTTCAGTGATGGTTTCCTTATTGCCGTTGACAATTATTTCCGCGTC
>DATFIL010000271.1:0-2939 GCA_035270145.1 Desulfobacter sp.
CGGCTTAGTGAATGGACTGACATCCAGAAAAATATCAAGGCCGTCACTCTTATTTTCAGTCCGTGTCACAATTGTGTCCGTAAGCACTTTAATCTTTCGTTTCTTCATTTCACGCAACAACAACTTTGAGCAGGACGCATCCACACCCGGTAAGGGCAGCACCCTGTCCATGGCCTCAACAATAGTCACCTGACAGCCAAGGGCACTGAATATAAAAGCAAATTCACATCCGATCACCCCGCCGCCCACAATGGTTAAAGACGTTGGTATATAATCCAGTGCCAGCATATCATTGGAAGACAGAATTTTTTTATGGTCAAAGGGAAAATCCGAAACATTCATGGGGACGGTACCGGCTGCAATGATCAACTTGTCGTACGTCACTGATATGGGGTCTTCCCGGTCAGAGACGATCTCAACTTTTCCCGGAGAAACAATTTTGGCCCGGCCCATGACAACGTTTACTCCCGCCTTTTCAAGAAGTCCTGCAAGCCCTTTTCTCTGACCATCAAGCACTTTTTCCTTTCGCTGCATCAGAACACGGATATCAGGGCTGATTGTACCTGATATCTTAATTCCCATACTGCCGGCCTTAAGACAACTCAGCAGCAAGTCAGCTGAATTTTTCATTATTTTAGAAGGAATACAGCCCCAATTAAGACAGGTTCCCCCCAAATTCTCTTTTTCAATCAAGGTCACCCGGGCCCCAAGGCCAGCGGCTCTCAGCGCGGCAACGTAACCACCGGGACCTGCCCCGATGATGGTGATATTTTCAGCCATATGTATCCTCGCAAATAATGATTATAAATAATTGCAAATTACATTAGAATTTGAACAGAATATATATGCTTTCATAAATTTTTTCCAAATATTTTTTCAAATTATTAAAAAAACACCATTTTTGTATTTGACTCTATCCCCTAGGTAAGATACGTTTATTTAAAAAATGGCACCCCAATAAAATTGACGTAAAAATGAAACAATGAAAATTGATGACACCAATATAAATATTATCAGAGAACTCAAAGAAGGAAAAAAACCCTTCAAAAAAATAGCCGATAAGCTAGGCGTTACTGAAAATACTGTAAGGGCAAGGGTCCTCAAACTTCAGGAAGAAGGCGTGCTTGAGTTCTGCGGACTTGTGGACCCGGCCAAGCTGCCGGGCCATAGAAGTGTTATTGTAGGCATTAAACTGTCTGAAACAAATCTGGTGGAAAAAGGAAAAGAGATCAGTCGCCTGCAGGGTGTCGTTTCCGTGTCTGTGGTCACAGGACGTTACGATCTCATGGTGATGGTTTTATTCAAAGAAGGATTTGATCTGCTTGAATTTTACACCAATGAAATTTCAAAAGTTCACGGGATAAATTCAGTTGAAACTTTTGTGGTTTACAAATCATACAACCTGAAAGTACCGTACATTTTTTAAACTCGATCATAGAAAAGGGATTTTGTCATGATTAATAATCTAAAAAAAACACCATTAAATGCATGGCACAGAAATGCCGGAGCCAATATGGCTGATTTCGGCGGATTTGACATGCCGCTATGGTATAATACAGGGGTTAAAAATGAACACCTTGCCGTGCTTAAATCTGCGGGTATGTTTGACACATCCCATATGGACTGTATCCGGGTACAGGGGGAAGACGCCCCTGCCCTGATTGATTTCTGCTTCACAAGACAGATCAGCGACCTGTCATCCGGCCGGTGTATTTACGGCGCGTTTTTAGATGCCAAGGGACATTGCATTGATGATGCCATTATTTATAAATTTTCTGATTACAGCTTCATGGTCTGTGTCAATGCAGGTATGGGGGCATCAATTACCGGGCATCTGGTCTCACACAGCGACGGAAAATCCGTAGAAATAAAAGATCTGTCAGATCAGCTTGCCAAACTGGATGTCCAGGGCAAAAATGCCTTGAAAATCGTATCAGGCCTGATCAAGGACAAAGAAACCGTTTTTGACAAAATGCCGTACTTTTCCTTCAAAGGCAATCTGGACCCTGCCGCCCCTGATGGGGTAACGCTTGTGGATGGCACCCCTGTCATTGTGTCGCGGACCGGGTATACCGGTGAATTCGGTTTTGAAATTTTCATTGCGCCGGATAAAGTTGAAAAACTGTGGCACAATCTTTTGGATGCCGGTTCCCCCTATGGCCTGATACCCTGCGGCCTTGGTGCCAGGGACTCTTTGAGGGCCGGTGCGTGTCTGCCCCTGTCCCACCAGGACATTGGGCATTTCCCCTTCATCAACCATCCCTGGGAGTTTGCCCTGCCCTTTAAGGCCGGCACCCGGCAGTTTACCAAAACATTTTTAGGGGATAAAAGCCTGGTGAACCTGGAACAGCCATCTTTTACTTATGCCTTTGTCGGTGACTCTTTAAGAAAGGTAGGGGCCGGTGATGCCGGCCGGGTTCTCACCGCGCAGGGCGAAGATATCGGCATGGTCCTGACCTGCGCAACAGACATGGGCATTTTTTGGCATGAAGACCAAATTGTCAGCATCAACACGCCGGACCTGCCCCCGGATGTTAAAATAAAGGGGCTTGCCTGCGGATTTGTCATGGTCAACCAGCCCCTTGATATGGGGACCCGGTTAACGCTTGTTGAAGGCAAACGCAAAATCGGGGTCCGGCTTGTTTCCGATATTCGGCCGGACAGGACAGCAAGGCTTGCAATCAAAAATTTTCAATAGTGTTTGGCCCAAAAGTCACCCATCTGCGGCGTTTCAGAGAAATTTGCAATCCTCACAACCATAAGGTTGCTCCGGTTACAAATTTTTCTGCGCCTTGCACATGGGCAACTTTTCGACCAAACACAAAATTGATTTATAGTAAAAATAATCAAATGAGGAGGCGATATGAAATCCATTGAAGAACTTAATTTTCCATCAGATGTAAAATACACCGATGACCATGAATGGGCAAAAGTTGAAG
>DATFIL010000272.1:0-2657 GCA_035270145.1 Desulfobacter sp.
TGTACTGATTCTCCATATCCACGATACGCAGTTTATATTCCTGGATCATCTGGGTAAACTGGGCAATGTCTTGTTTTAATTTACCTTTTCGCCCCCGGTACTCGGAAAGACTTCGTTCAAGCGTGAGGATATCTGTTTTTCCCATGTACTTTTCCGCCAGCAACGGCCGTTGCCGGCTAAATCTTCTTCAAGATTCAGGATAATTTCGGTCACACTTTTCAGTTCCTCCCTGGCGCCCTCAATCCTGTTTTTCGTCTGGCTGATCTGGGAATGATGCAATTCTATTTTTCCCTGCAGATCCGAGCGCCTGGACACGAAAATATCCTTTTCCGTGGAAAGGATCTGGTTAATGTCCGGATTGCTTTTCAATTCTGTCAAGGCGTTGGGCCAGACAATTGACGGTTTCATCCCCGCTTCGGCCCGTAGTCTTGCCGCCTCAGCTTGCTTGGCCCACAACCTTCCCTGGAGCAGTTCCACATTGGAACTGACCTGGGAGCTTTTCAATTCAATGAGCACATCCCCCCGGGTGACTTCCTCCCCCTCTTTTACAAAAATCTTACTGATGATCCCGCCTTCAAGATGCTGAACCACCTTTCTTTCACCCAGCACATTCACCACGCCCGGGGCGATCACCGCCCCCTGGAAGGGAAAATAAACGGACCAGACCGCAAGGCCACCGAAAAAAAAGGCAATAACCAAAAGTCCTGCGATGATATATTTCAGGGGGTTTGTATCTAAAACTGATTTTTTTTCCATTTTTATACTCCTGCCGCCTGCTGGGACTGTTTATTGTCGGCAAGCTTAGTTAACACCTCTTTACCCGGGCCATACATGGCTGTCTGTCCCTCCTTGATCACTAAAAGCTTGTCCATATTCATAATCAGATTGGGCCGGTCCGAGACCACAATGGTGGTCACTTTTTCCTGTTTTAAATTTTTAAGGGCGGTCAGCACCATCCTGAGCCCCAGGTCATCTAAATGGGTATGGGGTTCGTCCAGAATTACGAATTTTGGGTCACCGTAGAGGGCCCTGGCCAGGGAAATCAGTTGCCGCTGACCTGCCGCAAGGTTTTTCCCGGTTTGGTCAATCCGGGTTTCATACCCCTGGGGAAGCTTTAAAATCATCTCATGGACCCCGGCCCGCTGGGCGGCGTTAACGATTTTTTCAGAATCCATCTCCTCAAACCTTGAAATATTTTCCGCCACACTGCCGGGGAACAACTCAGACGTCTGGGGCATATACCCCAGGTATTGCCCCAGCTCTTCCTCGGGCCACTGGGAAAGTTCCGCCCCATCCAGCTTGATCTTTCCCGTCAACGGCGGCCAGATGCCCAGCAGCATCTTGCAAAGACACGTTTTCCCCGATGCACTGGGCCCGATAATACCAAGGGTTTCACCCGGCTCAAGCGCCAGGGAAATATTATATAAAACCGTTCTGGAATTAATGGAGAGTGCAACGGATTCTGCCGAAAACCGTCCCTCGGGGACCGGCAGGGAGAGTTTGGGGTTGGATTCCTGGGTATTTACAAATTGCTTCAGCCGCTTGTAGGCTGCTGCAGCCTCAACAGCGGTTTTCATACTCCACAGGCTGCGTTCATAGGGGTAAAAAACCCGTGCAATAATGATCACCCCGGCAAAAATCCCTCCCCCGGTAATTTCATCGGCAAAGAACACAAACGCCCCGGTGGTGAACACGGCCACCACCACCACCATCTGAAGCAGCCGGATAACCGTTCCAAAGGCAGCGTGAAATGCATCGGCCCCTGACCTTTCAGCCAGGCTCTTTTCGTACCGGGTCCGGTATTGTTCCATGGCCGCTGAAAACATGCCCAGGCCTGAAATCAACTGGGCATGGCGCAGACAGTTGCCGGCAAAATCCACCCCGGCCTGGAACGTAACATCCGCCACGGTGTAGCGCTTTGTCTCAATTCGTTTGAGCAAAAGCTGAAACATGGTAATCAAAACAACGCCGCCAATAGCCACAAAGCCCATCGTGGGATGTATCACATAAAGGACGGCCAGATAGACCACTACCCAGGGCAGGTCCAGAACATTCAGCAGATGACCCCGGACAAAGGCGTCCCGTAACAGCTCAAGGTCCAAAAGCCCCCGGGTATAGCCTGACCGCTTAATGCCGGCGGCATCCGCCTGCATGCTTTTAAAGACATACGGCATCATTCTCTGGGCCAGGTCATCGCCGGCCTGCCCCAGCATCCGGGCACGGAAATAATCAATCAAGGCCATGATGACAAGACTGAGCATTATGCCGGTGGCCAGGGTAAAAAGACTGGCTGTGCTGAAGCTGAACAGCACCTTGTCGTAGATAACCATCATATAAATGGGCAGGGCAAGATAAATCAGGTTCATACAAAGCCCGAAAACGCCTGCGAAGATAAAATATCTTACCCATGATTTAATTATGTGTTGCATTCACACCTCCCATTAACTCTCCAACAACCTCATCCCTGTCTCCGAACCGAACCTGTTGTCCCTGTTGGAGCACCAGGATTTTATCCACTGTATATAAAAGGTTTGGCTTATGTGTAATCATAATTGTTGTGGCACCCATTTGTTTAAGATTTTTTAATGCGTTGATCAAGGCTTGCTCTCCTGCCTCATCCAGGTTGGAATTGGGCTCATCCAGAATTACCAGTTTCG
>DATFIL010000273.1:0-8015 GCA_035270145.1 Desulfobacter sp.
TTCCGATTCTTTTTTGAGTACTCTTATTTTTTTTTTCAAATCACGGACCCGATCCATATCAGCTTTTGTCTTTTGCCTTCGATTATTCAACATTTCAATTTCTGCTTCAAAATTCGATATATCTTTTTTTTCTAAACTTGAGAACACCTCTTTGAGCTGCTGCTCTAAAGATTGTATATTTTCTTTTATCCGCTTCTTTTCTTTTTCAATTTTTTCAATGTCCTTTTTTTTGCCGATTACTTCCAATGAATCGCCGGCAATTATTTTGCAATTATTTTTCACTCTCACTTTTCGAAAAATGATTTTATTTCTTGCTCGAATCATTGAGGATGTAATAATAACATCTGTGAAAATACAGACATTATCACTGTCAATAATTGACCGGGAGACATATATAGAATGCAGGGGGGAGGAGGGGTCGGTCAGTTTCTTGTGTATCAATATGCTTCTTAGACTTGTCACTTCACTATTACGGATTGATGACAGATGAACTTCTCCTAAAGCATTGATGCGGGCATTTTCAACAAGCTCTTTCACCGTTATTTTATCCGATGATACAATCGCCCCATTAATTCCACCGGCAGTTAGTTTTTTACACCTTATCTTTTCACCAGAAAGAATCAGTCCATGAACATAAACATCACAGTCATGATTGATTTTTGGACCTTTATCATCCAGATTTCCAGGAATATCTATCACCGGGGAGATGGAAAGCACCCCTTTTTCCGAAAGGTTCGGCACGCCGTCACATACAGCAAAAAATTCATTGTTTTTTCGTATTACATTGGCACCGGTTTGAATTGGGCAAGCCTCTGCATGATTTGCAACAAAGCACTGATTTACGTTTATTCCCGCCTGTCCTATCGTCCGATAGATGGAAGCCAGTTTTTCTTTTTTATTAACGATGACCGGTTTTAGAGCATCCCCTTTTTTAAAATGCAAGTTTGGGATCAGCTTGTCATGAACCGGAGATTCCCCTCTCGCAATCAATACTTTATCTCCCGGCTTCACCTTATTTTCAAGGAGTCTGTAAATGGACGGATTGATAATGCCTTTGGTGATTTTTTTTTGATAAAGCCACAACATGATGTTCATTGAGGTCATTGAACTCGGAATCTCTTTGTTAAGCTTGATAAAAGCCTGAAGTCTATTTTTAGTATAATGGATTTGGAAATAGGAATCTAACTCACGGATCATTTCTCGGTGGGCATTTTTAATATTGCCTCCCAATTTCAAGTTAATGATCTGCATTTTTTGCTGTAGCTGCTTAGCAACGATCTTCTCACGATTCTTTACAGAAAGCCCATAATCTTCCACAAGGATATCTCCGATCCATCTAGGCTTTCGGGGAGCTTTTAAATCCGGTTTCTTACTGGCAATTCCTTTTTTTTTATCCTCAAAGGCTTTTATTTCCTGACTTTGACGCTGCAGGGCCTTCACAACATCCTGTTCATTCATCATTTTTTCTTTAATTGCAATTGCACCAAACAGGGCATTTTTTTCTTGTTCTTGAATGACGCTGGTTGCGCTTTTACGCAAAAGGGCTTCCCAATCTTCTTTTAAGATTCTATTTTGGATTAACAGGATTTCGTCTCTTATTTCAGGGGTCATTTCTTTCTTGTCAACAAGGATGTCCCCGATAATATGATTTTCTTTGGTCTGGAGATACAACCGCGTCTGTTCAGAAAGGGCATTGTCAATGGTCTGCTTTGTGGCAAATTGGTTCTTGACCGCAATCTCACCAAATTTTTTATCCATGGCTTTAATTTCAAGATGAACCGCACTTTTATGAATAAATTCCAGTTGGGATGAATCCATAAGTTTACGTTCCAGTAAAGCCAGGTCAATATTTTCCAGCCGTTGGTGGAGATAATTATCAGTGACGGTTTCCTGAAGTTCCTTGAAAATATTTTCCAAGTCACGAAACCGGTTATCCTTTGGATCTTCGCCCTCACCGATATTTTTCAACTGCTGGGAAAAGGTGTTTGTGATAAATTGATGGGCAAGTTTCAAGATGATCTGATTATATTTAAAAAATTCCCGGCACAGTATTTCATGCTGAATAATTTCCAGAACAGTTTCAACAGCGTCAAGTGAAGGCCGGCGGCCCTGATCAAGCTCTTTTTCAAGAACCGTTTTGATGACCTCGAATTCCTTTTTTGAAATCAGTTTCTTTACCCGGATGATATCGAGAATTCGTACATTTGATTGATACAATAAATTGTTCATAACAGATTTAATTCTGACCATGGGCTTAAAGCGTCCAGGCAAAACCGGCCCGAACCGGATAATGATCGGATGGAAAAAGGCCGTTAAAGGAGTCCTGTATCACCTGTTCGAATACAGGAGACAGACCGTTCCTGTATAATATCCAGTCGATGTGACGCCCTGTTTCTTTCCCGGTAAAATCGTGGTAGGTGGTGACGGACTCGCCCTCCATGATCAGACCAAATCCCCGGGATTTAAAACAATGATGGGCAGGCGAATCTGGGGTAGTGTTAAAGTCGCCGGTGATGATCTGCGGCATTCCCTTTGGAAAACGTTTAAGAAATTCCATGAGCAGACCAGCACTTTTTTGCTGGACTTCGGATGCAAAATCAAAGTGGGTGTTCGCCATGAGCAGATATCTGTTTTTCTTTTTAAACCATCCAATAATGCATTGACGGGGCCATATGGAACCGGGAAGCCGGGAGGGGATCTCCGGGGTGTGGCTTAAAAAAAAGTGGCGGTGACCCAGGCATTCCCAGGACGCGTCGAACATGATCAGGTTATTCTGCCACCGTTCAACCTTTTTGTTGTACCAGCCAATGTGACCGTGGTGCCTCAATAACCCGATCAGAAATTCGGCCTGGAAATGATTGACTTCCTGGAAGCCGATAAAATCGCAAGGGTATTCTTCCAGGAGTTTCGACACCAGAGGCTTCCGGTATTCCCAGGCATGGGGACCGTCCTTGGCCAGACCGAACCGGAGATTAAACGTCATGACGGTGACCGGGTCATCGGTTCTGTTTTTGTCCTTTTCGAGGACGGATATGGGGTATATTTCTGCCATCAAAACATAGAATGCGATATTCCGTTCCGCCTGTCAACACCCGTTCGTACCCAGGACAGGGCCAACGCATATAAATTTATTCTCTCACAAAGCCTCAAAGACACAAAGGGCCACAAAGAGGATTAAAAATTTTTTCCAACGCCGAAGTTGGGCAAATTAACAAAAACTTGATCATCGAGTGTAAGGTTTCCCCGCCGCTTGCACAAAGCCTGTAAATGATGTATAGATGCCCGGATTAAAATGGACGATATTATGTATAAAGACAAGGTATTTGCAGAAAAACGGGCCACGATTACACCTTTCAGGTTCAATGAAAAAGTCGCCCGGGTATTTGATGATATGCTGGTCAGATCAGTGCCGCTGTACGGTGAAGGACTTAAACAGCAGGCAAGGATTGCCCGGCAGTACTATAAACCGGGTACACAAATTTTTGACCTGGGCTGTTCCCATGGTAATTTGGGAATTTTGCTTCTCGACTGCTTTGACGGTGTTGGATTTAAAATGATCGCCGTTGACAATGCCGAGCCCATGATGCAGCGATTTAAAAGACGGCTTGCCGTCCATGACAGCCACGGCTGTATTGACCTTGCTTGTGCCTGTATTGAGAATATTGTCATTTCAAATGCATCTGTGGTGGTAATCAACTTGACCTTGCAGTTCCTGGATGCTGGAAAACGGGACGCTTTGATTCAATCCGCCTTTGATGGGCTTTGCAAAGGCGGCATATTGCTGCTCACGGAAAAAACCGTTCATCCTGATCCACAAATGAATGCCCTGGAGCAGGAATATTATTACCAGTTCAAGAGGGAAAACGGATATACGGAACTTGAAATCAGTCAGAAGCGGGATGCCCTGGAACGGGTACTGGTTCCTGAGACCGTGGCAGAACATGAAAACCGTATACAAAAAGCCGGCTTTGCTTCATTCAATGTTTGGCTGAAGTGGTTTAATTTTACATCTATGATGGCTGTTAAATAGAATAAGTAGTTGGACTAAAGTTTCTTATGGTTAAAACATGGCAAAGGTTGCGCCCAAGCCAGCAGTGCTAATAAAAAAAAATGAAAAATTGGTCACAGCCCCCCTGCCGGAAGCAGGGGGTGGATTTGGGTCAATATATAAATATTGCATGGTCAAGTATTTTTCGTTATTATTATAAAATGTTTAATCAAAAACAACTTAATGCCATTGACACGATAATCAAGTCGCACCTGATTGATTCAGGTGTTGAAAATGTGATTTATATTGATATGGCTGGTAATTCAATCACCCAGCATGATAATGGGAATTCAAATTTGGATTACATGGCATTTTCGGCACTTGCGGCTGGAAATTTTGCCGCAGTCGACGCTATGGCCAAACTTATCGGGGAGTCTGAATTTTCACTGTTGTTTCATAAAGGGGAAAAATCAAGTATACATTTCAGCAAAGTAACGGAAAATACAATTTTGATTACCATGTTTCCCAAATCGATTTCCTTGGGGATCGTCCGGTTAAAAGTATCCAAAGTCGTTACAGAGATCAATGAGATTTGCAGTGCCTGACCCGCGGATAATTAATTTTCATTTTTACATCTATAGAAAAGGGGCCATGGCTTGGCACTTGTAAATGTAAAAACAAAAGAAGTTAAAGTTAAAATAGTCTATTACGGCCCTGGACGGGGCGGTAAAACAACCAATCTCGAGTATATTAACACCACCTACAGAGATCAAATTAAATCCGAGATGGTCAGTTTGAAAACTCAGGACGACAGGACTCTTTTTTTTGACTTCCTCCCTTTTGACATTGGCCGGATTAAGGGGTTCAAAGTTATTATCCAGCTTTATACAGTCCCGGGTCAGGTAAAGTACAACGCGACCCGCCGCCTCGTTCTCAAAGGGGTAGATGGTATTGTTTTTGTCGCGGATATTCAAAAATTCCAACGTAAAAGGAATATTGAATCTCTGAACCAGCTCTACGAAAATTTGAAAACTCATAACCTGGACCTGTTTGACCTGCCCCTGGTGATGCAATATAACAAAGTCGATCTGCGCAACAAAGGGGAGGATTCGATACCTACAAAAATCTTACAACAAGATTTAAATTCGGTACTCCGTGTCCCGGCATTTGAAGCGAGTGCTCTTGGTGGCGGCAATGTGATGAAAACGCTCAAAAAAATTATTTCCATGACACTTGCATCCATTCAGGATCAGCTTTTCTAAGGAGGCGCATTGGACGAAGACAGCAATTCAAGGATCATCTCAACCATTCAAGAGCTTTCAGGTTTGATTGCCTCTTTTGAGAACGGCATACCTGATCAAGATGTGCAATTGTTCGTACAGACCGCTTCCGGCCTCAAAATACAGCTTCAGGATCGAAAACGATTGTCGCCTTTAGGGCAAATGATTCTTTCACTTGGAAAGTACCTGGCATCCAACCGGACAGCAGCCCATCAGGGAACGTTGCCGTTGTTGCAGGAGCAGCTTGATGCCTTGAAGAGTTTAATAACGGGCAGGGATCTGGATCCGGCAGGGCAAGACCGCCTGGTAAAGGAAATGATCGCTAAATTCAAGGCTTTTAAGGAAATTGTTGTTCCTCCGGCCCCGGCCCCGGTTCCTGGAGATCTGGATGAACTGAAAGCCGTTGTTTTGTCTATTGACTGGGAAATCTCAAGTGGAACCATCAGTCAATTCAGAGTGGCTTTGGATCATTTGTTTCAAAAATGGAGGGGCCATTGGGTAAATATCAATCTCCTTAAGATCATGCAACGCATGGTAAATTATATCGAATCTAAAAAGGATACTGCCCATACGGATTCCATTGATATCTTGAAGTCCGTTTATATTATTCTTGAAAAAGTGGTTCATCAGCCTGGATTGAGTGTTCCTGAGAAAAAGCAACGTCTTGATCAAGCGATTGATTTGTTTAACAGCTTCAAAAAACGGGCTGTACCACCCCATGGAAAAACTGTTGAGTCCGGACAGGAAGATTTTTCTCAGTTCCAGCAGGACATGCCTCCCGCCCTTTCCCACTTAATTCATGAAACAAAACAAACTCCGGGGGACAGTTCGGAAGTAACATTGCTTGATCCTGAAGAAGTCATGGTGCAACCGGTTTCCCGGAATAAAGCGGATGAGGAAAATATACCGCCGGCCCTGCAAGGGAAAAGGAGCGATTCACCGGGATCCGGCAACGTGATGGATAATCTTTTAAATCCCAAAGAAACAGAAGTGGATAAGATGCTGGATAGCATCCATCTCATGGACGTTAACAGCAAAAATCCGGTTCACAACCCTGCTGCAATGGCCGGGGCAGATCGTGAACTCAAACCCGGTATGAGCCAAATTACCCGTTATGATAAGCAATCTAAACCGATTCCGGAAATCGAAGGCACGCTGAATGAATTCTTTGGTATTGATATGGAGTCGGATGCGGGCAAAGACATTGGTTTGGAAGATTCTTCAGAAGCAGAGGCCCTGCAAGACAATACAGATACCGATACAGACGGTGTCGTCCCATTTGATTATGAAGATGAAGTTGATGAGACCTCAGAATCCTCATTCCAGGTCCCGCTTAGTGGGTCAGATGATGCGGATTTGACCGTCCTTAAGGGTTTAGAAGAGGCCTTTTGCGAGCTCCCGGCGGATGTTGACCAGCCAGACCGGACGAAAATACTACAGGACCTGGAGATACTTGGAACCAAATGGGAGGGTGAACCGGTAAAATCAAGCCTGGTTAAAATAATTGGGTTACTGTTTGACAGGCTGAGTATTCCTGAGGTTGAGCAAACGTCGGTTCAGGAAGGATCTTTCAGGTCGGACGATCAGGAGGC
The DNA here is from genome assembly GCA_035270145.1 of Desulfobacter sp. GTDB lineage: Bacteria > Desulfobacterota > Desulfobacteria > Desulfobacterales > Desulfobacteraceae > Desulfobacter. The sequence continues at coordinate 6,861 of DATFIL010000273.1, forward strand.
CCCCCAACCGGGGACCGAACCAAAGCAGGAACCGGATATAACCGACAGCCCATCCCCGGACCCTGACCCACAAAAAGGCGTATTGTCAAAACTGAAACGTTTTTTCAGATTCTGACTCTGACCTGACATGTGCATCAAATGATTGCTTTTTGCGAAGACTGCGGAAACAAAAACCATCTGCCTGATCAGGCATACGGAACAAAAAGGATCATTTTTCGTTGCAGCAGGTGCGGATATCCCAATAACTATGCTGTCCAGGACACCCCACATCCTGACAATATGCTTGGATACGATCATGGACATGAGGCATTCGATCCGTTGCTTGGCGCAATATCCGCCCTGCCCGAAATTGACGGGTCCTTTGTTTTCAGCAATGCTGACGGATTGATTGCATTCAACATGCCCAGGCTGTTTTCTGAAAAACAGATAAAAGCCTTGGCAGCGCTTTTAGAACAGACGTATGAAGGCCCCAAACAGGTATACCGCGGTATTAAGGATATGGTGCTGGTCACACAAAACAAAGCAGTCCTGGTAAAATCTCTGGGCCGGTCTAAGTTTCTTGTGGTGGTTGCCGCCCAGTTTCCGTTAACTGCCCAAATTATGGAAAAACTAAACAATTTGATCGCCTCTTTTGGAAAGAAGAGATCAAATAGGACGCCATAATGAATAAAAAGATAAAGGGATTGGAAAAAATAGCCCGTATAAAAGGGGTTCGAGAGTTCCTGCTGGTAGATGAAAACCGTGTTGTCAAAGCCCATGGGGCAAAAGATCCTGAAAAAAAGGCCGAATCTATAATAAACTGCAGTCAAAAAGCCGGAAGTATATCCAGGTCCGGGTATCAATATCTTTTGTTTTCCAGGGAGAACCAAAACCATTTGCTGGTATTTCCTGTTGGATCATTTGCTCTGGGAATTATACAGGAAAAGGGAGTGAACAGTCTTATGCTGGCAAACCAGGTTAAAAAGGCATTAAAAGATATCGATTTTATATGAAATAAAGGAGTCATCCATGACCGCTGAAACCATTATTCTGGTTTTTACTCTGGCCATTTACCTTATCATCCTTTTTGTATTCAACAAGGCACGGATGAAATATTCCGGCGGCAAGATCGGTAAGGTGATCAACCTGATACTGGTGACGGTATCTTTGTTGTTT
>DATFIL010000274.1:0-4345 GCA_035270145.1 Desulfobacter sp.
CTTCATTGATCTTCTTATGTCGGATGTTATCATGCCGGAAATGAACGGTCGGGAATTGTCTGAGCAAATGACATCGCTCTGTCCGGACATAAAACTATTGTTCATGTCCGGGTATACTTCTAACGTCATTGCCCATCACGGGGTGCTGGATCACGGGGTTGAATTTATACAAAAGCCTTTTTCCATGAAGGACATGACAATAAAGGTTCGAGAGGTTTTGGATACAGGATAACTAAAAATTCGTTATAATCAGGAAAGGTATGTATTGGCGTGCACCCTCCAGTTATATTGAGTGCAATCCGGTCCGTTCCGGTCTTGCAAAACGTCCTGAGGATTGTAAGTGGCGCAGCGCTGGGGCGCATATGGATGAAAAGGATGACATTATTGTCAATAACAAGCCCCCTGCTTGAGATTGTCAATACACCCTGGATCGATTTTTTATCTTCTGATATTCATGCCTCTGAAATTGAATTGTTCAGAAAGCATGAACGGACCGGCCGATCGTTGGGAAAAACGACTTTTGTAAAACAATTGGAGACTATTTTACAGGCGGTTGAGGCCGAAAAAGCCTGGTCGAAAGAAAAATAGGTAAGGCGTCCCCGGATTTCATGTTTAATCTCCAGGTAATTTCGTTCCATGGTCAGGATATTCAACGGGTCTTAAATAACTTGCTCATTTTGCCATATCCGGGACGCCTGCGCTTCCAAGTTAAATTATTTCGGACTTGTTTCTAAGTTGCCCCGTGTTATATTATAGCAGTCTGGCTTTCTTGGGTGTTCAATATTTTATATAGTATAGGAATTTCCATATATGCAAAAGTTTCCTGAAAAATCATGGCATAGTCTGGCATCAACTGATGCTGTTTCCATATTTGAATCTCATGAATCAAAAGGGCTGAGTGAACAGGAGGCAACCGATCGCTCCGAACAATTCGGTCTCAATGCGCTTTCACGCGCTAAGGGGCAAGGACTGGTTACCCGGTTTTTGTTACAATTCAAACAGCCGCTTGTCATAATACTTTTAATCGCTGCGTTGATTACCTTGTTTCTGGCGGAATATATTGATGCCGGGGTTATCTTTGCCGTGGTGGTTGTCAATGCCATTATCGGCTTTATCCAGGAGGATAAAGCAATGAAGGCGATTGAGGCGCTGTCTCACGCGATGACCAGTGAAGCCATAGTCATAAGAAATGGAGAAAAAAAACGAATTGCGTCTGAGCACCTGGTCCCCGGCGATTTGGTCCTGCTTCAATCCGGCGATAAGGTGCCGGCGGACCTGCGCCTCATTCAAACCCGGGAGCTACAGATAGATGAAAGCGCTCTGACCGGAGAAAGCGTGCCGGTTCAAAAAGACGAGAGCATGCTCGAAGAAGACATCGTCATTGGTGACCGGCGAAACATGGCCTATTCCTCCACCTTGGTAACCTTCGGCAGCGGTCGTGGTCTTGTTGTCGCAACGGGTGATAACACAGAGATCGGTCGAATTAATCAGCTTATTGCCGCGGCAGATATATTGGAAACACCCCTGACCCGGAAAATCCATCATTTTTCCGGTATTCTGCTTTATGCCATTCTGGCCATGGCCGCCCTGACTTTTTTTATCGGCATAATGCGTGGCCAGGACTTAGTGGAGATATTTATGGCTTCGGTTGCCCTGGCGGTCGGCGCCATTCCCGAGGGGCTGCCTGCAGCCATCACGATCACCCTGGCCATTGGCGTATCAAGAATGGCCAAACGCCACGCCATCATCCGCAAACTTCCCGCAGTAGAAACCTTAGGCTCCACCATGATCATCTGCTCGGATAAAACCGGCACCCTGACCCAAAACCAGATGACGGTTCAATATGTCGTGGCTGGTGGGCAACACTATGCAATATCCGGCATCGGTTACCATGCTGACGGCAAAATTACACCTGTGGGTGATTCGTTGGAGACCTCTGCCAATTATTCGCTGCAGATGCTCTTGAAAGCCGGGTTACTATGCAATGACGCCACCCTGAGAAAGGACGGCGAAGGTTGGCGTGTGGAAGGCGACCCCACCGAGGGCGCATTGATCGTATCCGCGATGAAGGCAGGTTATGATTCCCGTGCACTGGAACAGGAAATGCCGCGGCTGGATACCATTCCATTTGAATCCGCCCGCCAGTATATGGCCACCCTTCATGATCAGGGTGAAGGAAAACCCAGATTACTTCTGATTAAAGGCTCCATAGAAAGCATCTGTGTGGATTGTGCAACCATCATGGGGCCGGACGGCGAACCTGATATACCGGACCCGGGAGCCATAGCAGACTGGGTCGAATTAATGGGAGACAAAGGACTGAGGGTGCTGGCTTTTGCACAAAAAGAGATGTCTCCCGACACCACCCGGATCACCCATGCTGATGTAGAAGAGGGTATTCTTTTCATCGGTCTTCAGGGGATGATCGACCCACCCCGGCAGGAAGCGGTAGAAGCGGTTGCTGCGTGCCAGGCGGCGGGCGTCCGTGTAAAAATGATCACCGGCGACCATGCTGTTACCGCCGGTGCGATTGCCCGTCAAATTGGGCTGTGCGGTGACACGTGTTCATATCATACCCGGGAGGTGCTGACAGGCCGTGATATCGGAGAACTGAATGAAGCGCAATTGAAGGACGTGGCTGAAGATACGGCTGTGTTTGCCCGTGTATCACCGGAACAAAAGCTGCGCCTGGTTGAGGCCCTGCAGAGAAAGGACTATGTGGTGGCCATGACCGGCGATGGTGTTAACGATGCCCCCGCCTTACGCCAGGCCGATATCGGGGTGGCCATGGGCCTCACAGGTACCGAGGTATCCAAAGAGTCCGCCGATATGATACTGACCGATGACAACTTCGCGAGCATTGAGGCCGCTGTGGAAGAGGGTCGCGGGATATTTGATAATTTAATCAAATTTATTACCTGGACCTTGCCCACCAACGGCGGTGAAGGTTTAGTCATTCTTATTGCCATTCTGCTTGGAACAAGGCTGCCTATACTGCCCTTGCAGATTCTCTGGATCAATATGACCACTGCCCTGCTGATGGGGTTAATGCTGGCCTTTGAACCCAAGGAGACAGGTATCATGCTGCGCCCGCCGAGGGATCCTTCCATGCCGATTCTCACTGCACCTTTGATCGTTCGCATTGTCATGGTTAGTTTACTGCTTGTGATCGGGGCATTTGGCCTGTTCAAAGTCGAACTGCTTCTTACAGGTGGTAATGAAGCCCTGGCCCGGACCCTGGCCGTCAATGTTTTTGTGTTTGGTGAGATGTTTTACCTTTTCAACTGCCGTTCCATGACTCATCCGGTCTGGACCCTGGGGCTGTTCAGCAACCCGCTGCTCTGGGTCGGCGTGGGGATCATGATTATCATGCAATTGATCTATACGTATCTGCCGGTTTTTAATACCATCTTTGAAAGCGCACCGATGGGCCTGAAAGAATGGGGGCTTGTCTTAATAAACAGCTCGCTGATTTTTATTCTGGTTGAAATTGAAAAAAAGATCAGCCGTAAACGTTTTGAAGCAAATCGATAGTGATCACAACGAGAAATAAATAAAAGAAGGAAGCTGAAAAATGGAACTTAAATCTTATTTTGAGAGTACGGACGGAACTGGTATTTTATCAACGGCAGACAGCAATGGTAATGTCGATGCGGCTATTTATTCACGGCCTCATTTTTTGGAAGACAAGATTGCATTTATAATGCGGGATCGCTTAACGCACAAAAATCTTGAGTCCAACCCCCATGCCGTCTATCTGTTTATAGAAAACGGGCCGGGCTATAAGGGGAAGAGACTCTATTTGACTAAGGTCAAAGAAGAGAAAAATTCAGAGCGGATCGCTTCTCTGAAACGCAGGCAAAAAGATTCAAATCCTGATGAGGATAAATTTCTTGTATTCTTTGAATTTAATAGTGAAAGGCCTCTGGTTGGTGATAATTAATCCCCCTGTTTAAAAATGAATGTGATCAATATTGGCTTTTCGATTCATCGGCCGGAAATGATTCCGATCACCGAAAAGATAATGGGGCAGCATGATATTATTTACTTAGAGGAGCCGCCTGACAGCCATTTTATAAAAATGTTGAATGGGACCCTTGGGGTAGATGACTATCTGCTGCCAATGGATCTGGAATATCCAGAGTTCAGCCAGGCCATGTGCCGCCTTGAAAGAATACTGTTTAAAAATGGGAAACAACTGTTTCAGACAGATCCATTTGTCGAGGCATTATTGTTGATTCATGATTCTTTTGCAGACGGTAAGCGTCCCGAGGACTTGGATAAAGGGTCCATGTTGTACTATGTTTATTTGGCTGAACGAGACGCTACCGGCGCATTATTGCAT
>DATFIL010000275.1:0-5532 GCA_035270145.1 Desulfobacter sp.
CATACAGGTGCATAAACAAATGTCACCCACAGGATGGTAAACAGTATCCAGGAAGAAAATTTCATTCTGTCCACGACAGAACCCAGTACAATGGCAATGGAAATGCAGGCAAAGGTCAATTGGAACAGAACAAAAATTAAGGTGGGGATGGAGCCTGATACCGAATTAATGTCAATGCCGGATAAAAACAGATGACTCAAATTGCCGATGAGAAGAGAGTTGCTTTCTCCAAAGGCCAGCGAATATCCCCAGGCCACCCAGACCACCGATGCCAGACAATACGCCACAAGCGTCATGGCAATGGTGTTCAACAAGTTTTTGTATCGTGACATACCGCCATAAAACAGGGCCAGACCAGCCGGTGTCATCATCATGACAAGGGCTGTGGACATGGTTACCCATGCGGTATCTCCGGAATCAATGGTGCCTTCTCCGGCCAGGGCCGGACATACATTTAACAGGATAAAACCAACAGTAAGTACACAGTATCTAAACATCATGTTTTCCTCTTCTCAGGTTAATAAAGATAGCGGTTAACTCAGGCCCATGGGCCTTATGCACTTGCCAAAAAATAAAAATTTTTGTCAAGTGCATATTAATCGACAAATTTGTTCTTAATAAACACAGCAAATAGTAGACCAAATAAGTATCATTAGGTAATCATAAAGGACTAACATATTGAAATTAAAAAGATAAAATTATCATAAAATAATTAACAATAAAATATTTTGGAAACAGAATGTTTTATTTATTTTACAAAAATGTAAAATTAGACATCTATCTTGTTTACAAAAATGTATTTTCAGTAAAACGCTTTAAGTATCGTTCTATATATTGAATTCAAATCTATGTATGGGGATGAACTGAGATCTTGGGGGGGATCAGCAATGCTTGAAAATACATAATTGTAATTTTACATCAATGTTCAGATGGATGATGGACCGGGGTCTCATGGGTGGGCACCGAGTATGTTGAGCAGCCGCCGACAGTTATTGGGCGCCTGCCCCCTGACGTGGTTGTTGAAAAAGACGGCGCCTGTGTCTGCGGCAGGACCAAGAGTGTTGCAAATGGTTTCGGCAAGGGCCTTTAGTTCGGATTCGCTGTAATTGTAGTCAAATTGTTTTTGCATGTTGCCGGAGCGCCAACCCTGGCTGTTTCTGCCGTGCAGCCGCAGGTAGAAAAGCCGGCGGTTGGTTACGATATCCAGCCTTGGGAACAGGCTGGGCAAATCCGGGCCATCCACGGTTACCAGGGTGATTGCCCGCCGTTCAAATTCATAAAACACCTTGTCATGAACCCAGGAAGGATGCCGGAATTCAACGGCCACGGGCAGGCCTGCAAGCTCATCCAGCAAGGCTGCCAGGTAGATTCGCCGTTCCGGGGTGCGCGTAAAATAGGGCGGCAGCTGGACCAATACACACAAAAGGCGGTCCGTGGTTTCCAGAGGGGCAATGCCCTGGCGGAACATCAGCACCTCCCGGACCCATCCGGTTTTGTCCACCTCATGGGTCATGGTGCGGGTGAGCTTGACGCTAAACTTGAATCCTTCAGGTACCTGGGCTGCCATTCGCGCCAGGGATCGGGCCTTGGGCATCTGGTACCAGGTGTAGTTAAGTTCTGTGGCCTTAAACATCCCGGCATACGCCGGCAACATGCCGGCCGCATGGGTGCCGGCCGGGTAAACCCCTGCGTCCACCCATTCCGCATAAGAGTAGCCGCTGGTACCTGCACACAACCGATCCACCGGCTTATTCCCCTTCCATAACCTGGGCGGAGCGGATAATGCCGATCACCTTTCCCTGGATCATGATATCGTCAAATCCATAGGTCTGCGGCCTGAAATCGGGGTTTTCCGGACGCAGTTCAATGTGGTCGGCATGCAGAAAAAAACGCTTGATCGTGGCTTCCTCTCCGTTGATCAGGGCCACCACAATCTCCCTGTCCACGGCATACTGCCGGGGTCTGCAAATGGCAATGTCCCGATCAAGGATACCCGCGTTTTTCATGGACTGGCCCTGGACCTTCAGGGCAAACAGGTTGTCGCCGGGATACAGGGTGTCGTCCACCACCAGGCTGCCGGCCCACTCCTGCCCGGCATATATGGGAAGCCCTGCCGTGATCCGTCCGACAATGGGGAGAACTTTTTTGCGATGATCCGCGTCCGTGGCGCCGGTTTCATCCAGGATAACGATGTTTCTGCTGTAGCGGCCCAGCCTGCGGATATAGCCTTTGGTTTCAAGCAGTTTCAAGGTCTGCGACACGGCTGCGTGGCTGATGGCAAGGCTTTTGGCCATGTCTCTAAGGCTTGGGGTCTCTCCAGATTGTCCAAGTCTGGACTTTAGAAAGGCCATGACCTTCGTTTGTTTTTCTGTAAGTTTTGGCCTCATTTTTACTGACATTCTTTTTTGTTAATTTATAGGTCGCACGCCCACAACAAACAATAAAAAAAATATGTCAGAAGCTGCGCGTAATGTAAAGCCAAATGTAAAGCATTTTATAAATATTTGTAAATAATGTGTAGGTTAAAGTTAACCAATGCACGAGATTACGCGCAAAAATCCTGGTTTTTAAAAAAAATACAGCCCAAGCGATAAACGTATTATCACCTGGGCTGTATTTATTTGTAGTTATGATCTTTCTTACACCGGCCTGATTTTTCTTATATGAAAATCTCAATAAATTATTGAGTTAGGCCCATGGCTGTTACTTGAAAAGTGTTACGTCAAATCTCTGCCCACCAATAGCGGCTTCATACATCAAGCCGCCTTTGGCGTGGATAAATACAGCCATACCTTTATAATATCCGATTTCTGCCTGAACGCCTGTGGCCGGCCCGGCACTGGCCCCGGCGCTTCCGCCTTCACTGCCGGCCTTGGCCTGGATCCCTGCCGTAACCACTACGGCTGAAATCGAGGCATCAAATTCATATGCCCCGTCGGTAAATTCATCATAGGCGCGTTTGTCCTGGAAAAAAATGATTTCGGAAAAGGCCTGTCCGCCCAGCTGGAACCCAACGGTAATTTTGGAAATGGTGGCAGTACCGGTGATCAGACCACCCTGATAAACCCGGCCTTGGCCATATGCGCCTCCGACAACAATGCCGCCCTTGCCTACTGTGGGGAATACCGCATATCCATAGCAGTTATTAAAAAAGGGCTGGACCGCCTTGGCCTTCTTAAACACACGAATCGCACTGGTGTATGAATCCGCAAATGCCGGGATCGTAAAAAAAAGGGATAGAAGACCTGTCAGTATAATAATAGAAGCTTTTGTGGCTTTCATTAGACACGCTCCTTTAAAGGTTGAGGTGCTATGTCCGGCACGTCTGTCAAGCGTGGCAGGCACTGCAACTGATGGGGCCGGATTTTTCCCCGGCTTTCTTTTTTGCTCTATGACAGGCAATACAGGTTTTATACATCACCTGTTTTGCTTTAAGCGCACCTGTTTTCTTTGCCTCATCCAAAGCGCCCGGTTTTTTTTCAAAATCCTTGTGACAAACGGCGCAGTCATCAACAATGGTCTGGTGAAGTTGATGGTTAAAGAGGACCGGGCCTTGGTACCCGCCATTCAGGGTCAGTTCAGCGCGGCCGTTATCCTGGGCCACTATGCCGGATACCGGGATTAACGAGAGTCCTGCAACGATACTGCAGGCGACAAGACATGTTGTGATCACTTTTTTGTTCATTTTTTTATCCTTTTAGACGTTACCGAATTAAAAAACCTGATCAAATTATTAGCACAGATGTTCAGAAAAAACCAAGAAAAGCGAACTTCGCGAACTATCTGTCACCGCTCTAATTTCCCATGCGAATGTGGGAGACAAAAAAGTCTCTAAATTCATCCTCTCTGTGGCTGACGTATAAAATGGTGCTTAATTTTTGCATTACCACTTGACCTAAAAAATCCAGGACAGCATTACGGTTCGCCCGATCCAGCCCATGGGTGGGTTCATCCAGAACCAGAAGATCGGGCAGTTTTATCAGTGCCCGGGCAATGAGCGTCAGCCGCTGGTCTGCATAGGAAAGGGTACGGAAAGGGATTTTTGCTTTATCTGCCAAACTGATACGTTCCAGCCAGGCCATGGCTTTTTTTTTGTCTTCCGGGCCGGGTCGCTGGTACAGGCCAATGGTGTCATAAAGACCGGAGATCACACAGTCCAGGACGCTGCCGGCCACCCGATAATTACGGTGAAGATCCGTGCTGACAATACCCATCCTTTTTTTCAGTTCCCAGATGGACTCCCCGGTGCCCCGGCGGATGCCGAATATCCACAACCGATTCCTGTAACAAGCAGGATGGTCACCTGTGATCACCTGCAGCAGGGTTGATTTACCGCAGCCATTGGGACCTGACACCAGGGTATGGTCGCCCGGGGTTATGCACAGATCAAGATGGGAAAAAACGGCTTTGCCCGAATACCCCGCATGTCCGTCCTTAAGTTTGACCAACGCCTCTGAATGCGGCGTTTCCCGGGGGACGGCGTCTTGGGAAAAAGCGGGTTCTGCAGGTTTTAGATCATTGACGTCCGCTGAAAAATTCGCCTGTCCCTGCAACTCAGAAAGCCTGGGTAATATGTCCTGTCGAGACCCTTTAAAGGGCATGTGCCCATTTTCAACGACCGCAATATGGGTGGCCCCGGCGGGTATGTCTCCGGGATCATAAACAAAAACCAAAATACCCATCCCGCAAACCCTGCAATGATCCAGTGCCAGATCAAGCTGCCCGCACCCAGCCTTATCCAGACCGTCAAAGGGGGACTGTATCAACAGCCATTGACTACCCGAGCAAATCCTGGACAGTAGCAGTAATTTTCTTGTCTGACCCGTGGATAGCTGCCGATAGCCCTGGTCCAGGACATGATCCATGCCAAAGACGCGGATCATGTCTGTATATTTATCCGAATCATGAATAAAAGCCCGGGCCAAGGTGCCCGGGTCCAGGCGGTCCATGAAATCGGTATCGTCATTTTTAAGTTCCTGTTCAAATACCGCCTGCTGCCCGGCAAAGGAAAAAATTCCCATATTTTCGGGCAGGCAGATTTCAGCATCCTGTATCGTTACCTGGCCTGGGGACAACAGACTGAAGAAAGTGTCAATGCCAGAGCGGTTTTGCCCCAGAACACACCAGAACTGGCCGGGTGACGCTTCAAACAAAGGGATATTTAAATCAGGTGTTTTTATGTTTGAAATTTTCATGGTTTTATTCAAGCAGGTTCCCCGCATTTCATCAAGCTGGAATTTATATTTGATCGTTTTTATGGTAAAAGCTGTGACAGTCTCTGAATGATTGATTTTGCAAAACGCCTGATATTCTGCTAAAAGCCTTTAAAGAAGGATAATACCGTGTTGACTGTGTAACACAGGAAAGGGTAAACAGGTGAACGGTTTTCAACCCAAAACAATATATGTGGATGTGGATGATGTCGTGTCCAGAACCACGGAAACTTATCCGGATGTTGTGGCCCAGGAGTTCGGTAAGACCGTGACGTTTGAAGACCTGACCGGTTTTGATTTAAAACTTTGTTTCCAGCTG
>DATFIL010000276.1:0-2098 GCA_035270145.1 Desulfobacter sp.
TTCTCAAAACCATGCATACGGCCTTTATCATTTTCGCGCTGCTCAGTCTGGTGGGGATTGTTTTCTCCATGGCCCGGGTGAAGCAGACACCAGGCCCGGAGGAGCTAAAACGCTGATTATGTTTTTACCGACCACCCCAAAAGAACTTGAAGACCTGGGCATTGACCGGCTTGATGTGATTCTTGTCACCGGTGATACATACATTGACTCCCCGTTCATGGGGGTCAGCCTGATCGGCCGGTTCCTGGAATCAAACGGGTTTACCGTGGGCATCATTGCCCAGCCGGACACGGACAGCGACCGGGACATCTGCCGTTTAGGCGAACCTCGCCTGTTCTGGGGCATCACCGGCGGTGCCGTGGATTCCATGGTGGCCAATTACACGGCATCAAAAAAACGGCGCAAACAAGATGACTACACGCCTGGCTGCGACAACACACGGCGACCTGACCGGGCGGTCATTGTATACAGCAATCTTGTGCGGCGCTTTTTTAAACCCACCGTACCCATTGTGCTGGGCGGCATTGAAGCAAGCCTTCGGCGCATTGCTCACTATGATTTCTGGTCCAATAAAATACGACGATCCATCCTGTTTGATGCCAAGGCCGATTATCTTTTATTCGGCATGGCCCATGCCGGTATCGTGGCGCTGGCCCGGACCCTGAATAACAGGCTGAAAACGGATCTGCGCCCGGCAACAACGCCGGCGGAGACACAAGACCCTGTTACACAGATTCCGGGACTGGGATATATCTCGAAAACACCCAAGGGTATAGAACTCCCGCCCTTTGAAGCGGTCATCAGGGATAAGGACCTTTACATCCAAAGTTTTAAAACCTTTTACGACAACACAGATCCCATGCATGCCAGACCCTTAAGCCAGGCCCATGCAGACCGGTTTCTTGTCCTGAATCCGCCGGCCCCTTTCAGTACCACCAAAGAGATGGACGAAATCCACGATTTGGATTTCCAGCGGGATGTTCACCCTTACTACCGGGCTTTGGGCCATGTCCGGGCCATGGACACCATCCGATTTTCCATTCCCACCCATTACGGCTGCTACGGGGAGTGTAATTTCTGCGCCATCACCGTCCACCAAGGCCGGACGGTCAGATGGCGCAGCAAAAATTCCATCATTGCCGAAGCAAAAAAAATGACCCGGGACAAAGATTTTAAAGGATATATATTTGACCTGGGCGGTCCCACGGCCAACATGTACGGGTTTGAGTGCGAAAAAAAACTGAAAAAAGGGGCCTGTACCCATCGGCGCTGTCTGTTCCCAACCCCATGCCCGTCACTTTCACCGGATCACGGCCCCCAGATGGATCTACTCAATGAAATCAGCCACCTTGCCGGTGTCAAAAAGGTGTTTCTCAACTCAGGCATCCGCCATGACCTGATCCTCATGGACAAACAAAAGGGCCAGGCATACTTAAAACAGCTAACAGCCAACCATGTCTCCGGCCAGATGAAGCTGGCCCCGGAACATTGTGCGCCCGGTGTGCTGGCGCTTATGGGAAAACCGGGCATGGACAGCCTTGTTGCGTTTAAACACCGGTTTGACCGCATCTGCAACACACTGAATAAAAAACAATACCTGACCTACTACCTGATCGCGGCCCATCCCGGCTGTACCATGCGAGAGATGAATGAACTGAAGGCATTTACCCAAAACGAACTTCACGTCACACCGGAACAGGTCCAGATATTTACGCCCACACCATCCACCTTTTCCACCCTGATGTATTATACCGGCATTGACCCCTTTGCCATGGTGCCCGTATTTGTGGAAAAAGATGCCCGGGCAAAGGAGAAGCAAAAACAGATCGTTACCCGGAAAGCAGAACACCAGCCCAAAGCCCCATCCCGGCAAAATCGGAATCAAGACAAATTTTCCAGGCAGGGCAAAAAGAGCCGCCACCGGAAAAAATAACACCACAGCCCGTCAAGCCGGTTCAACAAAAAGGTGATCCGGATCTATTACAAACCATCCGTTACATTAGTCTTTTGCGCCCAAATTCTGCCGGCAGCCAGGTAAAAAGCCACGGATACCAGGAGAAGATACCCGAACATATGAATATTTTTAGTTTTTAAGATA
>DATFIL010000277.1:0-2256 GCA_035270145.1 Desulfobacter sp.
CTTCCTGGTGGCAACGGATGTGGCGGCCAGAGGGCTTCACATTGAAAACATCAGCCATGTAATCAACTATGATATGCCCATAGAACCGGAGCATTATATCCATCGCATCGGACGCACCGGCAGAGCCGGCGCCACCGGCACCTCAATAAGTTTTGCCGATGAAATGAGTTCGTTTCAAATCCCGAAAATTGAAGCGGTACTTGGCCACAAGATCAGCTGCGAATATCCGACAGCGGCCCTGGAAGCGAATCTGCCGGCACCGGCCCCACGTCCTTTTAAAAAAACGGCTAAACCGAATCAAACAAAAGGGGCGAATAAAGGCAAAACGCCTTACACTCGATCATCGAGTTACAGGAGACAAACTAAACCCACCAAAACATGACCTGGTCAGTAATTCTAAACATGAAATTTTTTAGTTGAAAAACTCTCACAAAGACACTAAGACACAAAAAAGCTTCTATTTGTTTTTTTGACTCTTTGTGTCTTTGAGGCTTTGTGTGAGAATAAATTTAGAATTGCTATGACCTAGTGGTCCCGGTTGACACCCAACCATGTTCAATGTAAAAACGACTTAAGTAATTATACTTGATGATCAAATTTTTAAGGAGTAACATCAATATATGTTTGGTCTAGGAATGCCGGAAATTTTACTGATTCTGGCCATAGCCCTTATCGTCATAGGCCCGCAGAAACTGCCGGAAGTGGCAAAGATGCTTGGCAAAGCCATGGGGGAATTCAAGCGATCCGCCCAGGATCTGAAAGATTCCATTGATATAGAAACCACAGTAAAAGAAGCCAAGCCGAAACCGGTTAAAAAAGAACTCAAGAATGGTGTTAAGGATATAGATTCGGAAGATCCCAAACCACAGCAGGCGCCGTATAAACCGGAGCGCTCGGACAAGGCGGTTGATGACGACCTGAAAGCCAAGACACCCCCGGAACCGGCCCAGGGCAGCCCTGATGCAGACCCTCCGTCCCCGGCTTCACCGCCCGAAACAGAAACATCCAACCCTAAAAAATAAACCTATCAGGTATCTGACATGAGCGACCAGGAAAAAAGAAGTCCGTTTACCGAGCATCTGGGCGAATTGCGGGACCGCCTGATCCACGCCTTTATTGCCGTGGGTGTGGGGTTTGTTGTGGCCTATTTTTTCAAGGAACAACTGTTTGACATTCTGACGGCCCCCCTGGTAACCGCCATGGAAAAAAGCGGCAATGCAAAACTCATCTTTACAGGATTGCCCGAAGCCTTTTTCACCTATCTTAAAGTGGCGCTGCTGGCAGGCATTATCCTTTCCACCCCGGTACTGTTTTATGAATTCTGGATGTTTGTCTCTCCGGGGCTGTACCGGGAAGAAAAAAAATATATCCTGCCCATAATCATTCTATCGCTTATTTTCTTTATTGCCGGTGCATCATTCGGATATTTTATTGTTTTCCCATACGGGTTCCAGTTTTTTCTAGGCTTTACCACGGAAACCATTCAGGCCATGCCTTCCATGAAGGAGTACCTTTCCTTTGCATCCAAAATGCTTCTGGCCTTTGGATTCGTTTTTGAACTGCCCCTTGTCCTGACTTTTTTATCCCGCATGGGTCTGGTGACACCCGCCTTTTTAAAGAAAAACAGGAAATATGCCCTGCTTGTATTTTTTGTGGGCGCGGCAATGATTACCCCACCGGATGTGGTTACCCAGGTCATGATGGCCATGCCCCTTATTCTTTTGTATGAAATCGGTATTTTCGGGGCAAAAGTTTTCGGCAAAACATCTACGCCGGATAGTGAAGAAAAAGAAGAAGAAGATGATGATGATGATGATGAGCAGAAAGATGAAAGCTCAGAATTTGACAACGATCCTGAAACAGATGATTTAAACAGGCCCTAAGGCTCAGCTGATAAAAAATCCAAAAAGAGCCAGTCGTTTTTTAACTTTGGAAACATCGGAGGTTTTAACGATAATATGGTGGTTTTCTGCCCGGATGACGTATTTTTTCAGTATATTGTCCCTTGTCAAAAGCGTCAGAAGCTCCCTGTCGGGTTTTACCCTGAAAACAGACATGGCCGGCATCTGTTCAAGGGGCTCCATGCGTGCCAGGACTTCGTTAAAAAAACTTTCCCAGATGCGGGGCGGCTCTGCAATAATATTGTCCCTGAAAAATTGTATTTTGTTTTCAACATCCTTACGGGTACTGCATTCTTTTAAGAAAGACGCGTAACTGACCATATAGCTTGAATTGGTGATTTTTTGACCCACAGCT
>DATFIL010000278.1:0-2843 GCA_035270145.1 Desulfobacter sp.
GAACCTGGCTGACATCCGTACTGGAAAAGATGACCCACCCGGAACAGGTGGAGCCGGTAGAGCCGGGTAAAGGCTTTAAGGCAAAATTGCGGGCCTACCAGTCACAAGGCGTAGACTGGCTGAACTTTTTGGCGTCTTACGGATTCGGGGCCTGTCTGGCCGATGATATGGGGTTGGGGAAAACCATCCAGATCCTGGCATGGCTGAGCACCTTTCCTGAAACCTGCAAACGCCCCGCAAGTCTTCTGGTGGTGCCAGCCTCTCTGATTTCAAACTGGCAGTCGGAAATCAACCGGTTTCTGCCCGGCCTTAAAACCTGTGTGGCCCACCCCGGTTTTACATCATCGGATACACAGCCCGACAAGACTAAAAAAAACAAAGAAATCAAGCTGACCAAAGCCCAGCTGAACCGCCTGGATCTGGTCATTACCAGCTACACCCTGGTGAAAAAATACGCCTGGCTTGCCAAGTATTCCTGGCACGGTCTGATCCTGGACGAAGCCCAGGCCATTAAAAATCCCGCCACCCAGCAAACCCGGGCCGTTAAAGCCCTGCCTGCGGCCCACCGGGTCGTCATGACCGGCACGCCTGTGGAAAACCGGCTGTCGGACCTGTGGTCCTTGTTTGATTTTTTAAATCCCGGGCTGTTGGGCAATAAAACGGAATTCTCAGGTTTTGCCAAAACCCTGAAAGACAATCCCAGCGGATATGCCAGGCTGCGGCAGATGATCTCTCCCTATATCCTGCGCCGCTTGAAAACCGATAAAACCGTGATCAAAGACCTGCCGGACAAGGTGGAGATGAAGGTATTTGCCGATTTAAGTCCCAAACAGGTGGTGTTGTACAAAAAATCGGTTAAAGATTTGAAGCAGGCCATTGAAACATCCACGGGCATCCAGCGAAAAGGGCTGGTGCTCTCCTTTCTTCTACGGTTTAAACAATTGTGCAACCACCCGGACCAGCACACAGGGTCCGGGGATTTCAAGGCTGCCCACAGCGGTAAATTCATGCGCCTGGGCAGCATCTGTGAAACCGTTTACGAAAAACGGGAACGGGTTCTCGTGTTTACCCAGTTCAAGGAGATGACAGAACCGTTGCGGGCCTTTCTTGAAAGCATTTTCCATCACCCGGGACTTGTGCTCCACGGATCTGTGCCTGTTGCAAAACGCAAAAAACTGATACAAACCTTCCAGGACAAAGCTTACTGCCCCTTTATGGTGCTTTCGCTAAAGGCCGGGGGCGTGGGCCTGAATCTGACCCGGGCCAACCATGTGGTCCATTTTGACAGATGGTGGAACCCGGCCGTGGAAAACCAAGCCACGGACAGGGCGTTTCGCATCGGGCAGACAAAAAAAGTCCTGGTGCATAAATTTGTCACCCGGGGCACCATTGAGGAAAAAATCGATTTGATGATCAGTGAAAAACAGGCCCTGGCCGACCAGGTGGTTACCCCGTCGGCCCAAGGACTGATCACGGAAATGGATGATAAACATTTGCTGGATCTGTTCCGGCTCACCCTGCCGGAATAAAGTTTAGGACAACAATTTAACATCTGGAAGAGATCTGATATGCATTACGGATATCCCAAATACGTAACCGTGGCAGAAAAACGGGCAAAGGCGGAAAAAAAGATTGCGGCCTTAAAAAAGAAAAACCCCGGCATTCAGCCCGTGACCATCGAGGGCCAGGCCCTTGCAAAAACCTGGTGGGGCAAAGCCTGGAACAAAAACCTGGAACGGTATGCCGATTATGCCAACCGGATCGGCCGGGGCCGCAGCTATGTCCGGCACAGGGCGGTTCTGGATCTTCAGATCCAACCGGGCAAGGTCTCAGGCCTGGTCATGGGCAGCACGGCCTCCCCCTACCGGATCACCGTCACCATCAAGCCCATTCCCCCAAAACAATGGCAGCACATCAAAGATCAGTGCAAGGGGAAAATGGAGAGCATCAAACAACTGATGGCGGGCAAGTTTCCCAAGGCACTTGAAGATCTGTTCACCCGGAAAGACAAAGGTCTTTTCCCCTCCCCCAAAGAGATTGAACTGGATTGCTCCTGCCCGGACAGGGCCGTTATGTGCAAACATGTGGCCGCCGTGCTGTACGGCATCGGTACGCGTCTGGACCAGGACCCGGGCCTGTTCTTCATATTAAGAAAGGCAAAAGTCAACGAGTTGATCTCCGAAACCGTCAAAGAGACAAAAAAGGATCTTTTGAGCCGGTCTAAGAAGAGATCCTCAAGAATCATTGATGAAGAAAGCCCGAACCTGTCAGATATGTTCGGCATCGACCTTGACATGGACGAATCGGCACCCATACCGCCGGCCGTGCCTGAGTCACCCGGTAAAGCATCCCCC
The DNA here is from genome assembly GCA_035270145.1 of Desulfobacter sp. Taxonomy (GTDB): domain Bacteria; phylum Desulfobacterota; class Desulfobacteria; order Desulfobacterales; family Desulfobacteraceae; genus Desulfobacter. Next base: position 2,355 of record DATFIL010000278.1, read on the forward strand.
AAACCCGTGAAACCAAAGGCTGGGAAATCAAAACCGGAACGCCAAAAAGCCCCCAGGGCCCCAAAAAAGCCCCCTATATCCGCCGGCACCGCCAGGAACAGCGCTTTCCCCAAAATCAAAAATGCCGCCGGCATTGAAACCCTGTTCAGGCGAAGGACAAAACGCCACACAACTGCGGCCGAAGTCATTGAAAAATCGGACATGGCGCCGCAAAAGGTCAGAAATATCCTGTCCGGCCTTATACGAAAAGGCAAACTGGAACGGGTATCAAGGGGCGTTTACAAATGGGTCAGGCCGGAACCACGTTAGGCATCAATCCAGCTCAAGGCCAAGGGTCCGGCCAATTGAAACGGCCGCCCATCGGCGTAAAAAAGGAGTCCAATTTGGCACGAAAAAAACTGAAAGAAGCGGTTAAACAAAAACTCGAATCCCCCGCTTGGCATAAAACCCTGCGGATTCTAAACCAGCAGTTGGCCATTACGTTAGGTG
>DATFIL010000279.1:0-2122 GCA_035270145.1 Desulfobacter sp.
ACACCAGTGACAATCAATTTTTTCATTTGATCTTCTCCATAATATAATTTTATTTTCTAAAAACGTAGGCACCTAATATTGCAAAAAACGCATTCACCATTTAGTTTTAAATATGAACAAAAATATGCTGTAATATACACACACCTGTCAAACAGAACTTTCAAAGTTTGAAACCTTTTTCTCTTTTTTGTGTCAAACATTACAGCAAGGGAGGTGCCGAAGCAACAATCTCGTTGATTAATTCTCTTGACAGGCTATTTTTTTCATGTATGATGGCTAATGTTATTAACACAATTTAAGTGTTAGAGTTTCAACCTTAAATATTTTCCCCGAGAAATCAGTGATTATTCTTTAAGATCGAGACGACTTATTTATTTTATTTCTTATTTAGGAGAACGCCTACATGGCAAATGGTACTGTAAAATGGTTTAGCGAGTCAAAAGGTTTTGGATTTATTGAACAAGCAAATGGTGGCAACGACGTGTTTGTACATCATTCTGGTATCAACGCAGCTGGTTTTAAATCTCTCAATGAAGGTGAACAGGTTTCATACGACATTGTACAGGGTCCCAAAGGACCGGCAGCTGCAAATGTAACCGTGATTTAATATCCCATTTTATCCCTGTGACATTTTAGCCCCTGAGTAGATTCTTACTCAGGGGCTTTTTTAATTTCGATCATTATTTAGTGTCTGAACAGATCCGCCTTAATTTTTCATAAGTTCCCTGCGTAGCATCTCAAGGGCCATGGCGGCAAACAGTTGTTTGTTGCGCCGACGCTCCCCGCGATCCAGCAGAAACCGTTGGGAATGCGACCCCAAAGGACCTGCCACCCCGATACATACAGTCCCAACAGGTTTGTCTTCGTTTCCGCCGGAAGGGCCTGCAATGCCCGTGGTGGAGACACCCCAGTCCGATCCGCCGGCGGCTCTGACGCCAATTGCCATTTCAAGAGCAGTGGTTTCATCCACCGCCCCATTTTGTTCCAGGGTTTTAGGGGACACCTTAAGAATCGCCTCTTTGGCTGAATTGGCATAGGTGGTGGCTGAAAACAAAAAATAGTCAGAAGCACCCGGCACATCCGTTATCAGGTTGGCCACAAGTCCGCCGGTGCAGGATTCAGCCACACTGAGTGTCTGCCCACGCTCTGTCAGAAGCCGTCCTACTTCCTGGGCCAGGGTTAATCCCTGGTCTGAAATGACTTTGGACCCAAGTTTTTCCATCACCCACTGTTTAGCCTGATTCATCTCTCTGGCACCGTCCAGGCCCTTTTGGGAATCGGACACCACTTCTTTAAGCTGGGAAAGTCTCACCTCAATCATGGGGAATCTAATCCTGAACCCCAGATGAATTCCGGTAAACTGCACACTGAACCCGGAGAGCGCCTTCGCGACCCTGGATTCAGGCATGCCAAACACCATCAGACGTATGACCTGGATTTCACCGGCATGCCCGGTTATTTGATTCAATTGGGGTTTGACTTTCAAATCAAACATCCGCTCCATTTCCCTGGGGACGCCGGGCATACAAAAAAAACGGCAATTACCGATGGTCATGGAAAAACCCGGCGCAGTCCCATGACGATTTTCCATAAACATTGCGCCTTCAGGCAGCATGGCCTGTTTTTCATTGGCAGGTGTAAGGGTGCGCCCGCGTTTATCAAAATACTTTTTCATGGAACTTAAGGCAGCAGTATCCAACTTAATTTTCACCCCGGTCGCTTTGGCCAAGGCTTCGGCCGTTAGATCATCTGAGGTCGGTCCAAGGCCGCCTGTCATCACACAGACATCTGCGGCAGATGCAATGCTTTTAATCTCTCTGACCAGGGCTGTCATATCATCAGGCACCGCACTTGTTTTGATTACTGTCACCCCTGAACGTTTAAGCTGCCGGCATAAAAATGCACTGTTGGTGTCTACAGTATCGCCAGACAGCACCTCATTGCCTGTGGAAAAAACATGGCCTTTGGTCATGAGAAACTCCTGTTGGATGAGTTTAAGTTATTAAAAAACATGGCATGGTTGGATGAAAAAAAAGCCGGATTTTTCCTGAACCGGGACCCCACACCCAACTGTTTTTTAAATTCTTTATCAATAAACGATTTCACATTACGGCGGGTCCAT
>DATFIL010000280.1:0-2549 GCA_035270145.1 Desulfobacter sp.
CATCCCGTCCTGGTATAGGTTTGTGGTGATTTTTCCTATAATTTTTGCGTTCGTGGTATCTCCCTGTGCTTTAAGGCAGTCGACAATACAGGTTTTCATCCATGTCAGATATGCGCCTTGAACACGCCGCCCACGCAGTTAAATCCCCTGGCAAAACAGATGAGCAGAAAACAGGTGAACAGGGAAGGCAGCAGTTTTTGTTTTTCAAGGGCCTGCATAAGTTCATCCCGGGTAAAATTCATGGTACAAAGATCGCCCCGGTCATCCCTGCCGCATAAATGAAGATCGCCTTTTATGGATTTTAATAAAAGGGGAACACGGCACCCATAATCATCAATACCCCAAAAAAAAATTGTCCCCGTTGCCGTTCCATCCGGTTTGCCCGTGGCCGTATCCCTGGCATTGAGCTTCTCGACATGCCAGCAGCCTGGGCAGCCGTCCAGATGTTGAATAATAATGTCACGTAGTTTTGGGTTGAAAAAGATTCGGTATGCCAGGCTGTTTTCATGGTTCAGGTCGTTGTCGAGTAGAAAGGCGGTAATTTTTTCGATTTCCAGATACACAATATCCGGCAGATATTCACTGGTTTTAAGCATGCGTTTCCCAAGCATCCGGTTGACAATCATGGCCTGGGCTGCATAGCTGTCTTGGTTTAAAACCGCATCATGGGCATACTCATATTCCAAAAGGCTTAAAATTGTTGCGGCCGTGGTTCCGGAAATCAGGTTTTCCTTTTTCCATGCATTTGTTTTTTTTATGGCTCTTCGCTGCATGGCCATGGTAAAGGGTTTTGCCAGGCTGGCCATGGTCCGTTTTTCACTATCCGGAAATACAGGCAGCCTCAAGGGTAATTTTCGGCTGACACCCGATCCGGTTCCGTATACCAGAAGTCCCCTGGCAAAGGTGGAACTGTTAAGCGGCACATTTCCGAAACAAAAAATCGGGATCGTGGTTCCTTTGCGCCGGCCGGTGAGAATCCCTGCACCGTAAATTAAATTTCCCTGGACGGAATTGGCAAAATAATCAATGCCAAGGTGTGTGGTGGTCATCACAGTGCCCGATGCCATCAAATCATTGGCAGTACGGGTGGCTATATTTTCTCCCAGAACAGGATCAATCTGATCAAAAGCAGCCTGTCTGATGTCATCCCTGGACTGTACGGCTGGACAGGGTGGTCTGTTGAATCGTTCGGTATACACCCCAAGGGACATATGGCCAAAGGTGTTAAGAATATTTTTTACCACGGGAAGTTTTTGGCAGATTATCTCCAGGTATTCCGATGCATTGGGCTGTGACGGCGTTATCATAGGTCTATCCCACCAAAATAAAGATAAGGGTGAAAATTAAGTAGGTTGCTGCTGTGACGGCAATGCCTGAATCTGATCCCATGGTGATGAAAAGCCACCCAAATAGGATAGGGCCGGTCACCTGCCCCAGGCGCAAAACAGCATTTAAAACCCCGATCGCCTTACCGCCACCCAGTTGCTTGGTGATGTGAATATCTAATACATAGGCGCTTCTGACCGGAATCAGGCAGGCGGAAAGACCTAAAAGAAAGATGGAAACCGTAACGGAGACAACGCCGGAAAGGTCTTTGAAAAAATAAAAATTGGCAATGCTCAGGCTGCCGATGAAACTGCCCATGACAAGGTATCGTTTCTTATCGTGGGCCTGACCAGCAATTTTTGAAATATAGGGTGCCACATACATCAGGCAGATGCCGTAAATCATGAAAATCCGGCCGATATTGGACTGCGAGACGCCAATGCCTTTCAGGTAAATGGGGCTGTAATAGTTCATAAAACCGATGAGTACGATATACCAGGGAAGCCCGTAAAACACAATCAGTGTGAAAATTTTACGATTGAACAGAAAACTTAATACGGACGTATTCCGGGATGACGGAAATGTTTGTTCTGTCGGGGTGGGCCGGGGCGTCTGTGACATCGGATTTGGGCGTTTCACGGCATCTTTCATCATGAAAAACGTATACACAATGAGCAGCAGCAGGATACTGCCGCCCACCAGAAACACCGGGGCATATCCCATACGCTCCGCCAACATTGCGCCTGTGGCACCACCGCAGATACTGCCTGCATATACTCCCGCCCACAGCTGGGCCATACCCTGGGCAGTCTCCTTTGTTGTGGTCTGTGCAATGACAAATCCCTGGGCCGCCATCAGGGACAGCCCGTAACCCATGCCCACAAAACCTAAAGCAACGAGAAAGTACAAGGAAGATGGAGCCATCCAGGCAAAGATAAACCCTGTGCCGGATAAAAACAGCCCGATCAGAAAAGGTTCTGCCCAACCTCGCTTGTCGCACCATGCACCAGATATCAGTAATGACATGGAAGTGAATAACATTTGCATGGAAATGGGAAGGCCCATAATGATATCTTTGGAAAGGCCTAATAATGGCTGATATGGGTTATACAAGGTGGCCATATGAAGAGGGAGAAATGAAATACAGGTGTCTACCCCGAAAAAAAACATGAACGCCACCGGACGAATGGATGTGTAATGCACTTGCCCCCTATGCGCACGGG
>DATFIL010000281.1:0-2378 GCA_035270145.1 Desulfobacter sp.
AATAATACAGATGGTTGATATTTTGAAAAAAATCGTCAGATTTTAGAACATTTAAATGTACTTATGATCGCGTATCAAGATATTTATCATTCAAATATGAATATTGATACTCGACTATCAAGTTTTTAGGGAATTTGTTCAAATTCAAGGCGGAAACAATTTTTAACCGGAGGAATATACAATATAGTTTGAGGATTAAAAATTGTTTCCAACGCCGAAGTTGGGCAAATTAACAAAAACTTGATCATCGAGTGATACTGTTCAATGGAATAATGTTTATCAGGGGTGATATCATGCCAAAAGACTATTACCTTGTTTTAGGAATTTCTGCAGATGCAACACTTGATGAAATTAAAGACGCATATAGACGGCTTGCTAAAGAGTTGCATCCAGACCATTATGGGGATAACCATTCTCCGTTTCTTGCGGTCCAGGAGGCATATTCCATACTGTCAGATCCAATTAAACGACAGACACATGACCTTGAGGTCTTAAGTCAAAAAAAAAAGTTGAGGTCCACGTCTGGGGAACCTATAAGATTCGGCCCAAGAAAACAAGTTGAGCCTCTAATACCTGAACAGGAACAACCAATGGATTTGCGAACTGCGATGTTTTCGCAGTCTTTTCAATCCTCCAGACCATCATTTGATGACTCGTTTGATCGCATATTATGTGATTTCAGGCAGGGCGCTCACCCCAAAGGCGAATGTCTTGAGAATTTCAATGTCATGATCACATTAACACCTGAACAGGCATTTCGGGGTGGGCACATTAAGGTGGCCCTGCCAGTACAATTAGAATGTCCATCCTGTTCCGGCCAAGGGTGGACCGGCGTATACGAATGCCGGAGATGTCGTGGTGAAGGTCTCCTGCCAGAAGCGTATCCGGTCATGATCCGCTATCCGGCAGGGATATCAGACGATCATGTGGTTCGAATACCGCTGGACACATATGGGATTAAAAATTTTTATTTGACAGTGCATTTTCGCATCAGTGAGATATATTAGGCCTGACTAACGGTTAAAAGCCTGATCAAGTTTTTCTTTTTCCATGGCAGCTATGCGTGAAATATCCTCGAGCGGGGCGCCTTTTTTCATACCTGGGCAGGCGTTTGCCATGATATCCCAGTTTTCCGGATGGTTGATCAGGGCTTTGATAAAGGGCCAGGCCCGGCACATATATGGTTTGACCGGATGGATGGTACACTGCTTTTGGGGATCAAAGAAGATACAGCTCCCGTCTTGTCCCAGCGTCAATACCGGCCTTGATCCGGACATGTCACAATATTTTTCCACAAAGGTGTCAGGATCTGCCTGGATATAATCGCAGATTTTTCTGATATCCTTTTCGTCCACATAGGTGCCGCCAAATCCTTTGCAGCACTGGCCGCATAATTTACAGTCAAAAATATCTTCTGGTGTCAGCATTTTTAGATCCCGTAACGTTTTTCCATGGCTTTCTGCATCGTCAAGGGATCCACATATTGAAGGTCCCCGCCCATGGGTATGCCCGATGCAATTCGGGTGATTTTAATGTTTGTCGCAGCCAGTTTGCTCCGGATATAGGCAGCCGTGGCTTCACCTTCCACATTGGTCCGGGTGGCAAGAATCAGTTCCCTGACTGCGTTGCGCCGGGCCCGCTTGAACAGTTCAGCCAGACGGATGTCCCCGGGGCCGATGCCGTCAATGGGGGATAGGGCACCGCCAAGGATGTGGTACACGCCTGAAAAGGCCCCTGATTTTTCAATGGCAGCCATATCAGTGGGGTTTTCCACCACGCAGATCACGCCATTGTCCCGGCGGGGGTCTGAACAGATTTGGCAGGTTGCCCGGTCAGCGAGTGCAAAGCAGGATGCGCACAATCGGACGCTTTTTTTCAGTTCAATAATATCTGCGGCCAAGGCCGCAGCCTCATGGTCCGGGGCATGAAGAATATGAAGGGCCAAACGCTCTGCTGTTTTCTTTCCTATCCCCGGCAAGGTGGAAAGCGAATGGATCAGTCGAACAATGGCTTCGGGATAATGGTTCACAATGGGTTCAGGTTCTTTTATAGGCCTGGAATATTCATACCGCCGGTCAATTTTCCCATTTCAGTGGAGACCATCTCCTGGGATTTTTTCAAGGCGTCGTTCACTGCGGAAAGCACAAGATCCTGCAGCATTTCAACGTCTTCCGGGTCAACCACTTCTTTTTCAAGAACGATGGATTCAATTTTCTGGGCACCATTGGCAACCACTTTAACCATGCCACCACCTGAACTGGCTTCAACGGTTTTGGTGGCCAGATCTTTCTGGGCCTCCAGCATTTTTTTCTGCATTTTCTGTGCCTGTTTCATCATGCTGTTCATATTTTTCATGGGTCAATTCCTTTTATATTAAA
>DATFIL010000282.1:0-4599 GCA_035270145.1 Desulfobacter sp.
GATTTTATTTTACCATCAAGGACATGAAACCTTTAAGAAAGGGGGATAAAAAATATGGGTGAGAACCAATTGATTATTCGGTGTACGAAATGCGGGGCAAAAAACCGGGTGCCTGAAAACAGGATGTCGGAAAGTCCCAAGTGCGGCAAGTGCGGAACAATTTTGCCTCTTGAAATTTTTGATGCCCCGGTGAACGTTACGGATGCCGACTTTGACCGGGAGGTTATGCAATCATCCCTTCCGGTGCTGGTGGACTGCTGGGCCCCGTGGTGTGGTCCCTGCCGGGCTGTGGGTCCCATCCTGGACGGCCTGGCAAAAACTTACCGGGGGCGGCTTAAAATTGCCAAGGTCAATGTGGACGAAAATCCCATGACCAGCTCAAAATATCGCATTCAAAGCATTCCAGCTATGCTTTTCGTGAAAAACGGCAGTCTGGTTGACCAGGTCGCAGGGGCCTTGCCTAAAGAGGCATTAGAGGCCCGAATAAAATCATTTATCTGATCCAAAGCCTGCCGGAATTTATCCGGCAGGCCCGTTTTATCTTTCACGATAGGAATCCAATTTGATTTCAAATTTTTAGGCATTTACCGGGACAATTTTATCTATGGTTGTTGCCAGTTCATGATTGTCCATGGCCATGTCGATATCATATTCAAGCAGTATCTCCCCTGGGTGGACGGCAGGTATTTTTTTCATAAGTACCTCTATGGTTAGTGATAATCTGTGATTTCAACGTCATACGCATTCTCCTGCCTCCAGGTGAAGCAAATGCGCCATTGTTTATTTATCCTGATACTGTATTGCCCCTGTCTATCTGCTCGCTGCAGTTCATTTGACCATTTCTTTGAATAGATTCTGTCAAAAACTTTTTGGGTTTCCTTATCCTTAAACGATTTGATCATGCTTAAATTATATAAGTTACAATAGTATTGTCAACCGATAGTGTTGTGGGCGCCTTAAAATAGCCAAAGTCAACATAGATTAAGATTCATATTAAAAATCACTATGCAGTAAAAACAACCTTGTTAAATTACAATCATTACGTAATAATTGCACTATAAAAAAATGAATAACGCGGGAAAAAATTATGAAAAGAACAATTGATCAAAATTTAATCAATTGGAAAAATCAAACATTCAGGAAGCCGTTAATTCTTCGGGGGGCAAGGCAGGTTGGTAAAACCTTTTCCATGACTTATTTTGGTAAAACCTGTTTTGATTCCTTGATCAAACTGGATTTTGAGCGAGACCGGAGTATTCATAAAATTTTTGATCAGGATTTGTCAGCAGAAAAAATAATACAGGATATTGAGCTTTTTTCAGGAATTAAAGTTGTTCCCGGAAAAACCCTGCTCTTTTTTGATGAAATTCAAGAGTGTGAAAGAGCACTGTTAAGTCTGAGATACTTCTATGAAGAAATGCCTGATCTGCATGTTGCTGCGGCGGGTTCAATGCTCGAATTTGCTTTGGGGCAAGTTTCTTTTCCTGTCGGAAGGGTTGCTTTTGAATGGATGGAACCCATGACATTTTATGAGTTTTTAAATGCTGCCGAACACGATCTTTTGGCAAATCAGCTCCCCTGCATCTCAAATTTTGAACCCGTCAGTGAATTTGCACATCAAAAAATTATCGAACAATTGAAAATATATTTTTTAACCGGCGGTATGCCTGAAGCCATCAAAAGATATTGTCATACCAAATCCATCACGGATAGTTTTGACGTGCATGAACAGATATTTCAAGCATATCTTCAATCACTTATAAAATATTATAGAAGAGCCGATATTGACAGCCTTGATCACATAATGAGAATCATTCCGTCATTTATCGGCAGCCAAATCAAATACACCCGGTTGGACCCCGAAAGACGGATTGAAAAAACAAAAAAATCCCTTCAAATATTAGAGAAAGCGCTCATTATTCAGATTATAAAAGCCTCAAATGCGAACAATCTTCCTTTAGGTGCAGGCGTATCACCCAAAAAAATGAAACCGCTTTTTTTAGATATCGGCCTGGTACAATACAGCAGTGGGATATCGGCAACGGATATTATCAGGGCCAAAGATTTATCCCATGTTTATCGTGGTGCCCTGGCAGAACAGTTTGTCGGTCAGGAGTTGCTGGCAGCCGGTGGTTCCGAATCCAAAAAAATGTATTATTGGGCACGGGATAAAAAAAGCAGTTCTGCACAAATCGACTATCTATACGTCCATGATGGCAATATATTTCCAATAGAGGTGAAAAGCGGCCCTAAAGGAAAACTGAAAAGTCTTCATCTTTTTATGCAGGAACACCCGGATATTAAAACCGGGTATGTGATGTCACCGATTGTATTTGAAAAACAACGTGTCGACAATATAACTTTTATTCCCATTTACACCCGATTTGAGTAGCAACGGATCAGCTTTGATTCTTGTGCCACGCCACCACCTGTTCGTAAGGGATGCTGCCGCCAAAGATGTCCAGGGCTGAACCGATGGTCAGGTCCACGCGGCCTTTGCCAATGGATTTTACCCGGTCCAGGTCTGAAAAACGGCTTGCGCCGCCGGCATAGGTGGCAGGGATGGGGCTGTGTTCCCCCAGCAACGTCACCAGTTCTTCCTGGATACCCTGCATTTTGCCTTCCACATCCACGCCATGGATTAAAAATTCGTCACAGAATGCAGACAAGTGTTCCAGCGTGGCCGGGGTTACGGCTTTTTCGGTGAATTTTTGCCAGCGGTCCGTCACAATCCAGAATTGTCCGTCCCTTTTCCGGCAGCTTAGATCCAGCACCAGGCGGTTTTTACCCACGGCATTCACCAGGGTCTTGAGTTTGTCCATGTCCATGCGGCCATTGGAGAATACACAGGACGTGACAATGACATGGGATGCGCCGGCATCCAGAAAGGTGTGTGCATTTTCAGGATGAATACCGCCGCCCATCTGAAGACCGCCGGGGAAGGCTTGCAGCGCTTCAAGGGCTGACTGGGTATTTCCAGGACCAAGGGCAATGACATGGCCGCCGAAAAGCTGGTCTGCCTGGTACATTCGTGCAAATTGTTCCGGGGTCCGGGCGCTTTCAAAATTGGTGACAAGACCGTCCTGGGTTTTGTCGGACAGGGTGCCGCCCACAATCTGAACCACCTTGCCGTTTCGAAGATCAATACAGGGTCGAAATTTCATATTATAACTCCTAAAAAACTATTGGTTATCCGCCGACAGACTGTTATGGAATGCTAATTTCCCCAATTTCTGCGTTGGAGAAATAAATTTGGTCCTCGGAATACTGTATGTATGCCTGTGGCCAAATTTATTTTCCGCCTTGAACTTGGAAAAATTATCTATTCCGTAACAGCCTGTCGGGGCTGGCAATTTTTGAAAATCCGACAGAATATCTTTGACAATTCCGGATAGTCCACGATTAAGGGCCTGGATATAGGCCTTGGGACTGGTGTCTCTGCCCAGAGGAATTTGCGCGGAATAGGTTTTTGACAGAACCGATGTGAACCCCGCTTTGTTTAACCGGTCAAGATTGAGCGACATGGTCACCACAGCCGATACCTCCGAAGCATTGCGCTGGTCACGATAAAGCGCTGTGATTTTACCCCATAACTGGAAGATATTGTCCGGTATCCGGTTTTTAGGGGCCGGGGCAAACTGAGGTGCGTTGACCAGGGCTTCAAGCATCACATCACTGATCATGCGGGCCGGTGATGTCATGTAGTTGTTATAATAATCCTGGGTAAACCGGTTTTGATTCACCCGGTAGACAAATCCCGCGCCGCTGAATTCCGGTGAAATGTCCAGGCGCTTGACCATCAACGGCCTCCCGGCTGACCGGTTGCCTTGGCCGGCAGGGTCGTTGCAGTCTATACAAAGCCTGAACATCTGTTTTTTCGTGTAATCATTTTTAATCCCGCACCCGGTAAGAAAGGCGGTTGCAGTTAAGATGCAGGTGATCATCGTGAAAAGGGATAAATGCGTCAGGGCCATGGTCCTTAATGTACGAAGATTGTTCATAACCAATTATTTCTCCTTTTGTGATGTTGATGCCCTGGGTGGCGCTTTCATGAGAATGCTGCCGGGGTATTCACGCAACTCCCGGGTGAACTGGTTGAGGTTTTCAGTGGTATTCTCCAGATTGCTGATTGTTTTTTCAATCACGTCCGCATTGGCCCAGATCATGTTTTCCAGTAACCGGGATGTTTTTTCAAGGCTGGCCAGAACCGTATCTATTTTATCGGACATTGCCGTTATTTTTCCTTCGTAACTTTGTTCCAGGCCGGTGGTCATGCGTTTGAAACTGCCTGATGCCGTATTGATATCCGCCAGGGTTTGTTTAATGGGCGCTTTTGCTGCATGAACAATCTGTTTTAAGTCTGCCACAGATGTGCCCGCATCCGCCAGAATCCGTTTAATCTGACCGGATGTCAGGGTTTTGCCCAGATCCCTGTTGGTCTGACGAAGTTCCTTGAGAAGGCTTTCTGCCTGGGCCGATACCTTTGTGATATTAAGGCTCTTGAGCAGGGCTGAAATATCTTTTTTCATCTCTTGGAGGTCCAGGGTACTCAAGGCTTCCATTACATGGCTGATTGCATCGGATACCTCTTTGATATTG
>DATFIL010000283.1:0-2422 GCA_035270145.1 Desulfobacter sp.
TGCTGTCAAACCACCGGCCAGGAATAAAATTGGTTTCAACAGTATAAAAACTGCGTTCATTGCCGGCTTTTCGGTTCGCGTGTTTTATCTCGTGGCATTTAAACGCAAAACCGTATTTTCGGGCAAACTGTTCCATCTCCGGTGCCATCACCGCCTTGCCGCCGGACCCGGAAAGACGCGCCAGATTGGTGTTGTCAATAATGCATACCGGTGCAGCAACCCCCCAAAACATCAGGGCCTCATGCAGAAAGCATTTCATGCGAAACCGGTTAAATGACCGATAAAATTTTAAATAGCGGATTTTTGAGTACCGAAAATAGATAACGCTGGCCACCACCCGGGTCCGGGTTTCTCCGATTTTGAGTTTATAGACGGTGGTGTCGTGCTGCATCTCTTCTCCCGGTCGATCCGGGACGTGATCACACCGCTGCTTTTTTGCGTTTCCTAATTCCAGCTCACGGATCATTCTTGTCAGTGTGGAATATCCAATGGCAATTCCATGCTCCTCCGTAAGAATTTCATGGATCCGTTGCCCCCAGCCGCCGCAGTCATTATAGAGTTCGCGAAGCAGTTCCTCGTTAATTGAGATTTTATCCCCTCGCACCCCGTCCGGCATTCGGCCCTTTTGTTTAATAATCGCCGATGCCGTGTTCACGGAGATATTCAGGCGGCGGGATATTTCCCTGACGCCCATCCCTTCTTTATAAAGGCTGTATATTGCCTGTCGTTTGTCCGAATCGATCATGAAGTTCCCTGACTGCCTTTTCAAACACATGAAGTTGTCTTAAAATGCCTCCGGAAAGGAGGTCGGCCTGCGCCGAAAATGATGCGGATTTGAACCGTTTGTCACTGCTTTTGCAAGCCACCCGCTGCATATACTTTTGTGTGACCTCCAGATCCTTGAGCAGATTCTGTTCCGGTTGCGTACAACCTGTCACGGCCGTCGATACTGATTTTAATTGCTCCAGCCCCCATGCGATATTGCCATTTTGAATCTGTTCCCGGATGGCATCAGACCCTCTGAAATAGCCACCCGCCAGGATGTCAATGTCGCGGATGCTTAAACCCCGTCCCGCAACCGCACAAACGAACTCATCCACATCCTTTTTGCTCACCCTGTTTATACGCATAAACTGACGCAGGGTGTACATATAAGCATAGGCCGGAAACTGCCCGGAAAAGATTTTATCCATGACACAACTGCTCATCTCTTTGATTATGCCCGTCCGGACACTCACCCACGCCCGGCTTCGTTCAAGCAGCAGCGCAATATCGGCGCCGCTCATGCCCTGCACGCTTTGCAATTCGTCAATCAGTTTTGCCTGTTCAAGAATGCTAAGGCTTTTAGCATTGGAAACACGTAAAAGCTCCAGAATGCCGACCGATGCATCATTGCCCAATGATTGCCAGGGAACGATCCCGATACCCAGCTTTCTGGCACACCGGAAGCGCTTAAAGCCATTGAGCAATATCCTGCTGCCGTCCTCTGCATCCACACCCTGAAACGGCTCCCGGATACCATGGGTAAGGATCGAATCAATCAACAGCTTTTCCGCGTAATTTGACTTCACACGGCAGCATTCATAACGCAGATCAATGGTCGATATTTCTATACTGGTCATGCCGGACTCCTGACGGATATGGACATAAAAATCATTTTTTCCGAACATAACCCATGCGATTTTCAAAAGTCCACACGTCCATCTTTGCAATCAGGGGGGGGGAATACGCATATCTGTTTGAAATTGTGTTGATTTCTACAATTAACGCGTCCATCTTTGCAATCATGTCCGGCGCCATCGGGATAAGTTGGTATTTACCTGATAATATGGTTTTTTCTTGCGTTAACGCGTCCATCTTTACAATCGGCTCTGATTCCATAACCGGTGCGGAGATTGCCCTTTTTGCCTGATTCCGCCTGCGTTGTTGCTCTCTGTTTTGTTCAGTGTACTGCTCATGATCGCGACGGTAATTTTTCCAATAATCAGGATTATTATTTTTCCAATCTTCCTGAGCATTTTTCTGGTCTTGCCGGTAATCAGCATCATTCAGCATTTTTTCCCGCTGCCATTTTCTTTTTCTGGCTTTCTGGCATTCCTTTTTATTACAGAACTCATGCTTTTTGACTTTATTGCAGACTTGAAAAAAACAACCGCAGTGCCGGCACCGGCGCATCTCTTTATTCATATGTACCTCCTGATTTTGGGAGATACATTACCTGATGGCAGGTGGGCTATAATGATTTTTGGGTGAAACCGCAGGTTGGAAAGAATGTGATGGAAAAAATTGGAATTAATATAAAGGCAGGTGTATCAATTTATCTGAGCCTGGGCGTATCAATTTATCTGAGCGCTATAGGCCAGGCTGCGCTTGCGAGCCTTTTTAATATCAGCCCTTCAACCGTTCAAAAATGGGAACAGGG
>DATFIL010000284.1:0-3247 GCA_035270145.1 Desulfobacter sp.
TATTTTCGACATCTCAGCTTGCCCTTTACATCCCGCTCAAAAATCCGGCAGGTTCTGCCCCTGGAACTTAAAACCCGGTTTCCAAAGGAGCTGGGTCCTGTGGTGACTGACTTTTTCGGGTATGTACTGAAAACACAACAGTCAATCCCTTTGGTCTTTTCCGGATCCATTGAGGAAGAGATACTTGAATCTTACCATGCAAGCCTTACGGCAGCCGGTCTTAAACCTGTAACCATTGCACCCGGATCTCTGGCCATGGTCGCCTCTTTCCTGAAACAGAACAAAGAAAAGAAAAATTTTGTTTTTCTGGACATGGACGGATGTCAGATGACTTTAATCCTGGTGGCCCAGGCAAATGTGGTGCAGATTCGTACCCTTGCCGGGGATGCAGCGTTCCAACTGGTGGACCAGACCATCAGGCAGATGCTTTTAGGGGTCTGGCAGCGTTTTGGTGTAACAGAGACCTTTCCTGTTTATATCTGTGGGAATCTTGACGACGCCGCCCAAAAGGAAATGCATGATGCCCTTGCGGATATTTTTAAGTTCCAGTCGGATTTTACCGGTCAGGTTGTTTGCGAACCGGAATTGCCGGAGCCGTTGACCGGACCGACCTTTGTGGATGCATCCCAGTGTCTTGCATTGATGTCCCCGGACCTTGGGGTGCTGAACATGTGCCAGGGAAAATACGGTTCAGATTCATTTTTCCGGGCATATGCGGGGTATATTACAAGCTGCGCAGCCCTGGCTTTGCTTGCCTTTATTCTGTTCATAGTCAATATCTACATGGACATATCACGGCTTGAAAAACAGGTTGATCATCAAAATCAGGCCATGACCGCCATTTATAAACGGGCATTTCCGGATAAAAAAATAGGAAACATTGACCCGTTGCTGCTTATGCAGGCAAGTGTAGGGGAGCTGACCCGGGGTGGCTCTGCAAATGTCAATGCCGAAACCCTGCGCCGTGTACAGGCCGGCAATATTTTGCTTGAACTCTCCATTTGTATCCCTGCAACCGTTGATGTCCAGGTGGATCGGCTGATGCTGGATAAGGCGCGGATGATTCTATCCGGGTCTGCGGATAATTATAATACCATTGATCAGGTAAAAGGCTTGATTGAAAAATCGCTGTTTTTCAAAAAGGTGACTATCGGCAGTGCAGTGGCAGGAAAGGGCGGAAATCTGGTGGATTTTAAATTCATTATTGAGATTTGATTATGTTTGAATTGTCAAAACGGGATAAAAAATTTATAGCCGCAGGCACTGTATTTCTTGTGCTGTTTAGTCTTGTCTGGTTTGTCTATCTGCCGGCCGTGGACAAGCGCGCAACGCTTGAAAAAAAGGTGGTTTCGAAGGCCCGGGATTTTGAGCTGATGCAGACCCTTGAAATGACATCTCGGCAATACGCAAAAAATTTTGATCAGGAAAAAGAGGTCCTTAAAAAAAGAGGGCCTAATTTTACGCTGTTTTCTTTTTTGGAATCCCTGTCATCCAAAAGTCTTGTGAAAAAAAATGTTGCCTATATGAAACCGTTTTCCCAGGATATGGAAAACAGCGATTATATACTTTCCCGGGTAACGGTAAAGCTTCAGCAGGTATATTTAAAAGGCCTGGTGGATTTTCTTGTCAGAGTCGAAACTTCACCCCATGGCGTGTCTGTCGTTTCATTGTCCCTGACAAAGTCCGGTGACAAGGGGCAGTTTCTGGATGCAGTAATTGAAACCCAGACCCTGGCGTTAAAAGCAGAAAAAGAAAATAGATTTTAGAGGCTGGTGTCTGCTTTACCGGCGATATAGATTGCTTCCATACACAAATCGGAATCGCTCTCGGGATCGGGATCGAAAAAAGGGAGATTCGATGCCGATTCCGATCTCGATTCCGAGAGGCCATCACTTGGTCAAACTTAGAATTGCTGCAACCCAAGGAGAATAAATATGTTGCAGGACTGTCGCAACGCTTATACGCTGAAACACATCTGTTTAATCCTTGTGATGTTGGCACTGTCCGGGCTTTGTCCGGTGCAGGCGGCACAGAACCAGGACGCTTCAGAATTTGTGTCCATGGATTTCAATAATGTTGATATCGATGTATTTATTAAATTCATCAGCAAACTGACCCATAAAAATTTTGTGGTGGATACTAAGGTAAGGGGAAAGGTTACTATTATTTCTCCTGAAAAAATATCCGTGGATGACGCCTACAAGGTATTTGAATCGGTTTTGGATATTTACGGGTTTGCCACGGTTGAAACCGGAAGTGTTATTAAAATCATTCCAGCCGTAGATGCCAGGGGCGATAATGTGGACACCCGTATGGCAAGGCGTCTTGAAAAGACATCAGACAAACTGGTCACCCGGCTTATCCCCCTGACTTATGCAAGTTCCGATGAGCTTAAATCCCTTTTAACGCCCATGCTTTCAAAGGGCAGTCTTCTTTTATCCCATGCCGACTCAAATATGCTCATTGCTACAGCATCCCTTGCCAGCATTGACCGGCTGCTCAAGCTGATCAACAACATTGATGTGGAAGGCGTGGGTCGCAAAATTACCATTTTGCCGATCAAATATGCAGATGCCGAAAAAATGGTCGCCAATCTGACTAAAATTTATTCAGCAAAAACAAAAAGAATTTCAAGAAGGAAAAAAACCAGCAATGATTTTTCTGTGGAGATGGTGGCCGATGAACGGACCAATTCCATTATCCTTTTAGCCAGTGAACAGGAAAGTGCACAGATTACAGCACTTGTGGACGCTTTAGACAAAGAGGTGCCAAAAGGGGAAGAAAAAATCCGGGTCTATTATCTTGAACATGCCACTGCCGAGGATTTAGCCGCTGTGCTCCAGGAAATTCCCGAAAAGAGCAGCCGCAATTCAATAAAGAATGGCCAGAAAAAAGCCCCCCTTTTGTCCGATGAAATCAAAATCACAGCGGATAAGGCCACCAATTCCTTGATTATTATTGCGGATAAAGATGACTATCCGGTGTTGGAAGAGGTCATCAAAAAACTGGATGTGCCAAGATCCATGGTCTATATTGAGTGTTTGCTCATGGAGATGAACGCGAATCGTTCCCTTGATTTTGGCATGGAATGGCAGGCGGCCGAAACAGTTTCCGGCGACTCCAATGTTGCGTTTAGCGGATTCGGCACCTCTGCTTCTAACTCCGGAGGTCTGGCCTCTGCGGCAACCGGGGTGCTGCCCAGCGGTTTTTCCATGGGGGTCATCGGTAAAACCCTTGAAATCGGTGG
>DATFIL010000285.1:0-3717 GCA_035270145.1 Desulfobacter sp.
CCACAGCCATTGGTCCGGGTATTGCCGGATATAATCTTCGATAAGGGAATGGCAGGCCTGGGTGTTTACCAGGATGTCGTGTGCTTGGTCACCCGTGTTGACCATGGGCATTTCGGGAAGAATATCAAGGTGCATCCGGTCGTCTTTCCTGTAGGTCATGACCGGCACAACGGGCGCTTTAGTGTGAAGGGCAATCCATGCCAGCCCCGTATTTGCCGACGCCTTTCGGCCGAAAAAATCCACAAACACGCTGTGTTCCCGCTTTCTTGAATTCTGGTCCACGATCAGCCCTGCAGCCTCTCCCTTTGCAAGGCTTTTAAGCACGCCGTCTAACGCATTATGCAGGGGAAGCATTCTGCACCCTGAAGCCGCTCTTTTTGATTTGATATAATTGTCAATTACGGGAGATTCTATGGTTTTATAAACAACAGAAAACGGTATACCGGTAAGACGGCAGACGACGGTTGCCAGCTCCCAGTTTCCCAGATGGCCGGAAAAGCATACCACGCCCCTGCCCTTTGCATGGGCGGCCCGGAAATTATGGAGCCCCCTTATCTCAAAATACTTCCAATACGTCCCAGGGTCCATTCTATGAAACCGGGTATGCTCGAACAGCATAGTGGCCGTATTTTCAAAGACCCGCCGGGCCAGCAACCACCGGTCATGGCCCCCCATTTCCGTTGCATAGGCATGGCCCAGGCTGTTCAAAGTAATTTTGCGGTGCTTTTTATCAAGACCAAACCAAATCCTGCCCAGACACCTCCCCAGAAAACGTCCCATGTCAGGGGAAAGCAGTCCAAGAACGGATGTACCGCCCGAAAGGGCATGACCCATCAATTTTTCGGTAATATTCATGAGATATTGTCTAAAACAAATTTTTCCAGACACCCGGGATCGGAAAAACGCAACCGGATACCAATCACGGCAACAGTCACATCCCGGAAGTATGCCGGGTTTACCTTTACCCAGTCTTTTTGGGTTGTCAGAATAAAATCAACATTCAACGCTTTTGCCCGGGCCACAATCCGTGTAAAATCAGGCTCCTTATACCTGTAATGGTCGCAAAATTCAAGGTGGGCGGCAATGTTCACACCCAGATCCTGCACGGATTGTGCAAAGGACGCGTTTTGGGCCAGACCTGAAAACAGGAGTGCGGTTTTTCCTTTCAAATGCCGGGATTGAAAATCATCTGTGTTATTGCGCCCGGCCGCCGGAACTAATTGCGCCACAAAAGGCGCATGCGTACAGCAAAAAACAGGCACAGACGGCAATATGTTAATGATATCATTTGCAAAAAATCGACTCCCAGACCCCGAAAATGCATCCATGGGACACCGGGTAAATACGATGGCATCAATTCTATCTTTTGCCATACAAAGCGTTTCACGCAACCGGCCTGCCGGGAGCATGCGTCCATTCCCCAAAGGCTGATTGCAGTCCAGAAGCACCAGATTCAGGTCCCGAGCCAGTTTCAGGTGCTGGAATCCGTCATCCAGAATGACCACATCAGGGGCAAAGATTTCCAAAGCCATAAGGCCCGCCTTATACCGGTCTTTTCCCACCACCACGGGAAAGGCTTTTTCCATGGCCATCATATAGGGCTCATCACCGCAGGTTTTTGCATTTAGAAATACGTCCCGGCCATCGGATACCACAGCAGTCTCGTTTTCAAGTCTTCCTTTGTAGCCCCGGCTGATCACCACAGGATGCAGCCCTTTTCCCAGCAGCATCCTGGCCAACCAGATTGCCATGGGCGTTTTACCGGACCCGCCCACCGCCAGATTGCCAATGGAAATCACAGGGCAGTCAAGGCACCGGATTTTCCGCAAACCGGATTCATACATGGCATAACGCAGCCTGACGCCGGCCTTGTAAAGGCTTGCACATCCGGCCAGCGCCCCATCAAAGGAAAAGGGCACAAATGGACCCGGGGTTTCCATGGTCCGCAATACCCGTTTTTCTATCCGGTCCCGCCAGAATTTAACCAAAGAAAGCCCCCATCCGGCTTAAGAGCCTGTTTAAAAAAATCATGAGGCCGGCATCATTCCGTCTGAATCAGATAAATAGAGCCCAGGCATAAAAAAACCAGGTTGCCCACCCAGGCGGCCACCACCGGCGGCAGAATCTTTGCATAGCCCAAAGAGGCCGTAAACCCGAACACAAACCAGTACAGAAAACAAAACCCCACGCCCACAGCAATGCCTAAAGGCAGGTTGGTCTTCACAAAATCCCTCATACCCGTGGCCGCCCCTGTCAACGCCATGATCACGCAGATAAAGGGAAAGGCCAGCTTGCCGTGCATATCCACCTTGTAAGTGGTGGCGTCATACCCTTCGGCTGTGACTTTTTCTACATACCGCCTAAGCTCGGTATAACTCATTTCGTTGGTCTTTTTGGCCATGCGGCCAAGATCGTCAGGATTCAAATCAAGGGAGATGGCCTTTCTGGGTTTTATGGCCACATGATAGTCATCAATATTGGGGTCATACACCTGTTCCGTGACATCGTCCAGAATCCATTGACCGTTGTCATAGTACCCTTTTGCCGCATCAATACGTGAGGCAATCTTGAATCCTGCCCCCATGGTGGTGCATGTAACACCGGCCACTGTCTTTTGAAGCGGGTCAAAAAAATTAATGTGCACCAACGTCTTGCCCGAACGAATCCAGAGGTCTTTTTGACTGTGAACAACCCCTTTATTTCCAGTCATCTCATGATAACGGATGTGGTTGGAACGTGCCATGGATAAGGGGATCAAGGTTTCGCCCAAAAACAGCATCAACAGCGCCAGAAAACAACCGACCCAAATGGCCGGCTTAACCAGAAAATAAACGGAGACGCCCGAAGACTTTAAAGCCGTAATTTCTTGGTTCCGGTTCATAATACCAAACACGGAAATAACGGCAAGAAGCAGTCCTGCCGGGGTGAACTGAACAAACATATACGGCAGTTTAAGCAGCACGTACCAAAGCCCCCTGGCAAAGGTCACATTGTATTCAAGAATTCTATCCATACGGGACAGGTAGTCAATAAACACAAACAATATCATAACCAATGCCTGGATAATAATAAAAATCCTGACAAACTCTTTAAGCCAGTATTTGTGGAGACATCTGATCACGATATTATCCTTTTCCTGAAACGGGCCACAGCAGTTGCCGGAAGATTTTGAATCCAAAGGGGCAGATGTACGGGCCGCTCCTTGGCATTACGGTGCAAAAGGAAAATGCCCGCCCCCCCCATGACCACATTGGGCAGCCACATGGCAATGACCGGCGGATAACGACCGGCCTCGCCGCCGGACCAGCCAAAAGCCAGCAGCAGATAGTAAAGCAGGAAAAAACCGATCCCCATGCCAAAACCGTTTGATTTTCTTAAGGACATAGACTGAACCCCCAAAGGAAATGCCAACAATCCCAAAGCAAGACATGCAAAGGGAATGGAAAATTTTTCATGCAACACCAGGCGGGCCTCACTATCCATTTCCGGCGTTTTAAAACCGATCCGGATACGCTGGATCAGTTCATGCAGACTCATTTCATCAAAATCCTTTCTCACTTTCGTGGGCTTATTTTTCTGCATGGCCGTCAGGTCTATGTTGATATCATAGTGCCCGAAATTAATATTGGTCACGGAATGATCCTGAACATTGACCTGGTTGATCATACCGTCATACAGACGGATGGTATATATATCCCGGTTTCCCTGGCGCACCAG
>DATFIL010000286.1:0-2412 GCA_035270145.1 Desulfobacter sp.
TGAAATCACCAAGACATGGAAAATGACACCTGAACGTATGGCCTTGTCTTTGTCCCCGGTCGATTTTTCCGATCAAATTCAACTTGTTGATCCCCAGTTCAGCCTGTCAGTTTCTGGAAACCTTGAACACCAGAGCGGAAAGTTGGCTATTGCCGGGACAGCCCTTAAATCCTTTAAAAATAACCAAGCTGAACATACGAATGTTCTGGATATTTCAGGGTTACAGGTAACAACTCAATTTAATGGTAATTTCGGGCGCCCTGAATCGTTAAAGCATATAAATTTTAATGCCCTGATTGACAAATTTGCCGTTCAAAAAAACATGAAAGATAAAGGGATTCAGGCCAAAGGAATTTATTTTGAACTGCCCGTGATCTATCCCTTTAAAGATATAAAAGCGTTTGGCCGGGCGGGGATAAAAAAAGTTATCCTGCATGATAAAATTATGCCTGCTGTTTCTGCCAAACTCGTTCAGACATCAGATTTTGCCATGGATATTACAGGAACGGTGAATCATACCGGATTCCCGGGCCTGGTCGTTGATTTTTCCGCCCGGGCGGGCCTTGATTCGAACATGAACCCTTTTGTAAAAGGACAAACGACTACAGATCAGTTTTCCATCACCCAAAATATCCTGAAACCTCTTGTTCCCGGCATGTCCGGGGTTGAGGATTTTAAATTTGACATTTCCGCCAGGGCGGATTTTTCTTACACAAACCAGAGAATCAATTCATCTGCCGATATCCGGGTATCCAACGGTACACTAAACGCTGCTGAATCGGGTTTTTCGGCCTCCGGAATATCTGCCGACATGCATTTCAATGACCTGATGGTCCCTGAAAGCCTTCCGGGTCAGTATATAAATATTGATGCATTTAATGCCGGTCGGTTTAACTGCAGCAATGCAAAAATAAGATTCAGCCTTGAAGATGGAAAGTCAATTAATATTGAAAATTTGAAATTTAACTGGTGCAATGGTATTGTCTCAACAGAGGCCTTCAGACTGCCTTCGGACGATAAGGCCCTACATTTAACCTTATATTGTGACCGGCTTGAGATGGAAGACCTTTTTCATCAGCTTGGCGCCTTTGATGCAGAAGGGGGCGGCACCTTAAGCGGGCGTATCCCGGTAGTCGTGAAAAAAACCGAAATCGGCTTTGATAACGGCTTTCTTTTTTCCACACCCGGAGAAGGGGGCCGGATTTTTATCAGAGACCTTGACAGAATGCTTGCCGGAGTTCCAAAGAATACGCGGGAATTCTCCCAGCTTGATCTTGCAGGAGAGGCCTTAAAAAATTTTGAGTACAAGTGGGTGACGCTTAAACTCAATACCCATGGGGATACACTTGGCGTCAACATGCAGCTTGATGGAAAGCCGGTATCTGCTTTGCCCTTTGAATATAACCAAAACCTGAATTCCTTTGTTCGCATTGATGCACAAAGCCCTGGATCAAATTTTCAGGGAATCAAACTGGATGTTAATTTAACCCTGCCATTTAACCAGGTTATTCAGTTTGGTAATAATTTAAAGCGCATTATGAATCCTTAAACAGTGAGGTTGCCATGCTAAAACGATGTGGAGCTGTGGTTGTCAGTATTCTTTTTCTGACATTGGCCGGTTGCAGCACCAGCCACGAGCTTGAAGTTAAACCGGTTGAAATTAAACCCATCCATATTACAATTGATGTAAATGTCAAGGTTGACAAAGCCCTGGACAATTTCTTCGGTGATATTGATGCGGCCCAGGAACGACTTGAAACCGATCAGTCTAAAACAGGAGGAACTGAATAATGAAACCCATTAAATCACTGCTTATTATGACCATTGCCCTGTCTTTTGTTTTTTGTTCTGCAGCCTTTGCCGATAGTATCAAGGAACGCATGAAACAGCGGCTGCCCCAGATTGTCGATTTAAAAAACAAAGGCATTGTTGGTGAAACAAATACAGGTTATCTGGGATTTGTCACAACAAGAAAAGAAAAACAGGATGTAGTGGCGGCTGAAAATGAGGATCGGAAAGCCATTTACACCCAGATTGCAAAACAGCAAAACGTATCCACCCAGCTTGTTCAAAAAAGACGGGCAGCCAATCTGTTTGCAGACGGCACAAAAGGCCACTATTACCAGAACGAGGCCGGGGCATGGATTAAAAAATAAGGGTTAATCAATGCCCACTACCACCCTCCAGCAGGGCCGTTAATTCTTTTTGAATACAAAAATAGATATCATCGTCACTGCCGTAGATATCAACGACATCTTTGTGGTTGATCAATGTCTCAACCACAAATGCGGTCAAATAAAGGGTGGCAATATTGGGATTTGAAACCAGGGATCTGAAAGGGGCCACTGTATAATCAATATCAAAATCCTCGGCCCGGCACAGTTTATCTAAGCAACGAACAATCTGATTTTC
>DATFIL010000287.1:0-2078 GCA_035270145.1 Desulfobacter sp.
GGTGACGGGCCCCGTTCCGGTATTCATGGGCCCGGGCAATAAGATCCGGCACATTATTGTCCTGGTGCAGAATAAAGCCTCGGGTGTAAAAAGGATGAGGCGCAGTTTCATCAGCCAGAAAAGAGAGTTCCCCCACATCCGGAGTAAAAAGATCATAGCTTTGGGCCTGGCCGCTCATCTTGGCCGCGTACATGAATCCGGCATCCGCAATGAGAACAGGCCTTTTCTTCATCTCTTCAACGGCAAAAAGAACTTTATTGTGCCAGTCTACGTCAGGCTGAAGATAGTGAAACGCCAGGGTGGTTGCCGCCATACCCGGCAGTTCCCGGGACAGGTGTTCATAAAGTCGCCGGCTGCCCTTTCCGGTGCCGATGTCACCGACCAAAGCGGTTTCCACCGGCATTGATCCAAGCACTTGACAGGCGGCCAGTACTGCGCCCACCAAGGCCGGGGTTCCCCGATTCACAGGCACACGGATGCCGTTGACGATCATATCAGCGCCGTCCAGGACTGCCGGTCCCACGGTTAAAGGAAACGTTTCATCCGGCACGGTGCCGACAATCAGGAGCATTGGTGAATCATCTCCTTATGGGCCAGTTCCAGGGCATAGCCGCAAAGAGTATGCCCAATTTTGCCGGGTCTTGGGGCCTCATCCAAGTGTCTGCCCACCATTTCCCGAGCAAGGTAGGGGACATCCGGGCACCCGCCGCCTGAAATATTAACGATAATTTTTGTTTTCTTTTCAATGGTCAGCTTCATATTGGCAGCCCGGACCATGAGATAGTCACCAAAATCTTTGGTATGGAAAAGGTCTACGGGTTTGAGCAAAGGATGGGTCACCGGTACCACTTCCAGGGGCGGTAGTCCCGCCTCTTCAAGCTGTCTTGTCAGCATCAGCCTTTCAATGAGGGGAAACTGAATCACCAGATCGCACCCGCTTTGGATACCGGGGGGAGGACCCATTACTTTAATCTCCCACCCCCGGGATTTTAAAAAATTTTCCGCCTGGATCACTTCGGATGTATTCTCAAACACCAAAATGCCCAGATCGTCCTTTGCTTTCCGGACCCCATTTTTCGGCAGCCGGTTAAACAGGCGGGATATACGTTTGAACACCAATATCATCCTTTCCGGATAAAAATCTGGGTATTATCGTCATTGTCCTTGATGTCAAAAACATTCCAGCCTTTGCTCTCTGCGGCCCGGACCACATTCTCCCTGGAAGCCACGTTGTCCACGATAACTTCAAGTTCAGCATCGCTGCCGGATTTTATGGCATCCAGGGTCATCAGTACCGGCTGGGGGCAGGAAAGCCCACTTGCATCGACTATTTTACTCATTGTATCTTTCCTTCACTTTTATTAAATTAAGCGGCAATTCTTTTTTTCATGGCAAATCCAATGAACAGGCAAACGGCGAAACCGACAATAACAGCGGCGATGCCGTGGGGGCCAAGACCCTTGGGAGAGCTTGCCAATCCGAAATTATGGGCAAAGGCCGCACCGACAATCATTCCCAGCACAAAAACCGAAGCGTCGGTATCCCCTTCACCGGCCAGGAAAAGCTGACGCCCAGGGCAGCCGCCTGCCAGGGCAAAGGCCAGTCCGGCCAGGCCCATACCCAGAAAATTCCAAACATGAAGGTTGTGAGCTACGGGCTGCCCTGTGAATCCAAGATAAAACTGCCCGAGAACAACGTTGGCAATGCAAGCACAGATCAAAAGGGATAAAAAGCCTGAAAGCAAATGGGTCTGGCCGAACAAAATTAAGTCACGAAGCGCGCCCATGGTGCAGAACCGGCTGCGCTGGGCCAAAAAGCCAATGCCCAGACCGACTACAAGGGAAATCAGCAACGGTGCATGCATGGCCCCGGGCCCTTTGAGGCTGTAAAACAGCACACCGCTTTTAGCGTCCCCTGACACCTGGGGATAAATGAACATTAGAACAAGAAGACCGAGCATCACCAGGGGCAGCATCCATCCGGCACCGGCATGAGTAGATTGAGAACGTCCCAGGTTATACCCGTTTTTCAGGAACATGACCCCGATCCAGACCCCGAAGCCTAAGCCCAGAAGTCCC
>DATFIL010000288.1:0-3538 GCA_035270145.1 Desulfobacter sp.
CGCAGGCATGCCCAGCCAGCATCCGCTGGGATGAAATGTAGGTGGACGAAGTGATCAGGATCTGCATTCCCCAGATGAGACCAAGGCAACCAAGAACCATTGCCCACCGTATAGATATTTTCATTTTTTCCTTAAAGTAAATTTTTTATACTGCATCATGTCCGTTGTATTTTTAACTGGATCAACCCTGCTTTAGGACAGGTCTTTGGGAATTGTCAACCAAAATGACTGCCCGTTAACAAAAAGCATAAAAATCCAGGCCGAACGTTTTCATTTTTTTCAAGACAGTCTCGCAGCTGGCATCTTTGTTGTTTTATTAGTATAATAAAGTATATTTTTACTATGCACGAAAGGATTATCATGGTTTAAGAGCTTGTTGGGTAATTAGGGTCATTTTCATGAAACTGCAGCCGATTCATTAATTACCAAATAGACTCTAAGGAACTCGGAAAAAATAAATCCCGGTGAACCCAAATCAAAAGGAGGCGTTGATCTAAAATGATCAAACAAAATCGAAATCTTTTAGTTTTACTGCTATTCACGTTGTTCATGCTGCCGGCCGGCCCTTTGCCCTGCACGGCATCCACAGGCGGCACCCAAGAAGAACTGGCCCCCGGCAGGGTTCTTGCGAAACAGGCGGTAAAAGAAAAAAAACGGTGGATCACTGCGGATCACTCAAAATTTGAGATCCTGCAGCAGGAGTTCTCCTCTGGCCCGGAAGTGACGGCGGCTTGCCTAACCTGCCCTAATCAGGCGGCCCTGCAGTTTCATAAAACCATTCACTGGACCTGGAAAGCCCCGGGGAAAGATCCTGCAACGCCATTGGGGAAAGGCGGGTTATCCGTCAACAACTTCTGAATCAACGCCCAGAGCAACGAGGCTCGTTGCACATCATGCCATGCAGGATACGGTTGGAAAGATAAAGACTTTGATTTTACCGATCAAACCAAGGTGGACTGCCTTGTGTGCCACGAAACCACCGGCACCTACAAAAAATTCCCATCCGGGGCCGGCCATCCGGCTAAGGAAACCAAAGTATTTAAAGGAAACAAAAAAACATACCATCCCCCGGAGTGGAACAAAGTAGCCCAAAGCGTTGGCCTGCCCGGGCGTAAAAACTGTGGGACATGTCATTTCTACGGTGGTGGCGGCGACGGTGTCAAGCATGGTGATTTGGACTCATCCCTGGCCAAACCCGATAAACACCTGGATGTTCATATGGGCACTGACGGCCAGAATTTTAACTGCACCCGGTGCCACTCCACATCAGAACACCATATAGCCGGTCGTATCTACACCCGGCCGGCGGCTGAAAATAAAAAATCATTAATTGAGGACGATCTCACCTCGAAAATCACCTGTGTCTCCTGCCACGGCAGGGAACCCCACCAGCACAATGCCAAGGCCAATGACCACACCGACCGGGTGGCATGTCAGAGCTGCCATATTCCTAAATATGCCCGTATCAACCCCACCAAAATGAACTGGGACTGGTCTGTGGCGGGCAAAAAGAAGGGCGGCAAGCCCTATACCCTGAAGGATGAGCTGGGAAAACCTGCCTATGTAACCAAAAAAGGCGCATTCAAGTGGGAAAAGAATGTGGTCCCCGAATACTTCTGGTACAATGGTTCCATTGACCACCTTACCTTGAAGGATACCATTGACCCGGCCGGCGAAGTGGTAATCAGCAAACCGGCCGGTGACATGACCGATGAAAAGTCACGCATCTTTCCGTTCAAGGTACACCGGGCTAAAATCCCCTATGATAAAATTCATAAAAAGCTTGTGGTTCCCCACCTATTCCCCAAGGATAAAACAGATAAAGCCGCCTACTGGAAAGGGTTTGACTGGGATGCGTCAATTCGGTATGGCCAAGCGTATTTAGACCTGCCCTATTCCGGCGAATACGATTTTGTTGAGACCTCGTATGTGTTTCCCATCACTCATATGGTCGCGCCCAGGGACAATGTTCTTTCATGCACCGAATGCCATGTCAAAGAGACCGGACGACTGGCAAACCTGACCGGATTTTACATGCCCGGGCGGGATCAGTTTGCCATGATGGATTGGGCGGGATGGTTTCTTGTGATCGGATCATTCGTAGGTGTCACCCTCCATGGTCTGGGACGTTTTTTTACCAGAAGCGGAAAACATTAAAAATGGAACACAATATCATGGATCAGACAAAAAGAATTAAAGTATATCTGTACACACGTTATGAAAGATTCTGGCACTGGCTGCAGGCCGCAATAATCATCTTTCTTATGATTACCGGCTTTGAAATCCATGGCACCTACATCCTGATGGGATATGAAACCGCAGTAAAAACCCATAACTTTGTGGGGCTTTCATGGCTGGTGCTTTTCGCTTTTTTTGTATTCTGGCTTTTCACCACCGGGGAGTGGCGTCAATACATTCCCACAACCAAAAAACTCATTGATGTGGCGCTATACTATGCATCCGGGATTTTCCAGGGCAAACCCCATCCGGTTGAAAAATCGTCCGGGGCCAAGCACAATCCATTGCAGCGTCTGACCTATCTGGCATTGTCGGCATTGATGCTGCCGGTCCAAATGGTTTCAGGCATCTTATATTATACCTGGAACTTCTGGGGAGGCGTGGCCTGGTCCCTGGCGCCGGTGGCACTGATCCACACCTTGCTGGCATTTCTACTGCTCTCATTTCTGGTGATTCATGTTTACATGACCACAACAGGGCATTCCCTGTTCAGCCATATCACAGGAATGATCACGGGATGGGAAGAAATTAGTGAAACCACCACGATCCATGAGTGGGAGATGGCCGACAAGCGCCGCTTCCCTTAAATAAAACAACAGACAATAGGGTTGTGGACAACCGTTAAAAAAAAGAAAGGAGCACACCATGGAAATTAACATCAAGTATTGTTCGGCCTGAAATTACCAGCCAAGGGCTGCCGGTCTGGCAGACGCAATTAAACAGGAAACAGGAATTGTTCCCACCCTTGAACCCGGCAGTGGTGGTGTTTATGATATCAGCGCTGACGGTAAACTTTTATATTCAAAACACCAGGCAGGGGGTTTTCCGGATAACGAGGAAATTCTTTCCAAAATCCGCCGGCTTAAAGAAGCATAGGAACAGACTTAGGAATGAGACCGAAATAAGTTAACCTGGGAACCGCGGGCGTCCCGCTCGCATCGTTACTGCGGGCGGGACGCCCGCGCTCCCGGATATCGAAAAATAACTTCCGCATTTTGCTCGTCTTTTTGTCCTCATCCAGCGATGCGCCCAAGGGAACATATTCGAATATGCGCCATTGGGCGCTTCTTGGATACGAATGAAACTTCAGATTAAATCATCAAACTCCAAAGTACGCCTGCGGCAATGGCCGAACCGATAACGCCGGAAACGTTAGGGGCCATAGCATGCATGAGCAAAAAATTTGAAGGATCTTCCCGCTGTCCCACAACATGTACCACCCGAGCGGAGTCCGGTACAGCCGAAACTCCGGCAGCACCCAGCAGGGGATTAATTTTCTTTTTCAAAAACAGATTCATGA
>DATFIL010000289.1:0-5120 GCA_035270145.1 Desulfobacter sp.
AGTATAAATATAAGAATGGGACAGGGTTGGCCCAACGTTGTTATGGTTACATTTAAATATGAAGCTGCAGCCGGTGTACCCAATGATGAAAAACGCTTCTTTACCACCACGGAATTTCCGGAAATGGCTCCTGCCTATAAAAATTACCATGCTCCCAACGATTTCGCCATTTTTCCGAAGAATTGTTCCGGAAGTAAAATTCCCGAAACGGCTTGACACCCATAATTTTTGATATTAATCTGCTTGCAATAGGTTGTTCGTTTAAAACTTAAATAATCCATTTAATAGAAACAGGCTGTGTTAGAAAAGTGAGCGGATAAATAACAATAAAAATAAAAGGGCACGATGAAACTTCTATTCGTGGAAAACGGACAGACATTTCTAAAGTATCTTACCAACCGTATGGTGTCGGAAGGATTCACGGTCAAAGCCACCTTTTCTGGAGAAGAAGCCATCCTGGCTGCTGCAGAAGAAAAGTTTGATGTGGCCATAGTGGAACTTCAACTGCCTGGCATCGACGGCATTGAGGTGCTCAAACGCCTCGGACAGCTGCAGCCCTTTTTGCCAAGGATCTTACTCACGGCACACGGCAGTGTTGACAACGCACTGAAACGTGCGAAATCCAACGCCTTCAAATTTTTAACAAAACCGGTTGACATGGCCATGCTCTTAAGAACTATTCATGACGCCCATGCCCACCGGCTTGAATTCGAAAATCAAAACATAGAACTTAAAGACAGCCCAGACGATGCATCGAATAAAGGTGCCATGGTTAAGCTGCTTGATAAACTGCGCGGGCTTTACGGCGTTAAAGCGTAAAGCCCAACGTTGGGGTAAACGCCTTTGCCTGGTTGCGTGGTGGTTACCTGAACTTGTATAAGGAGATTTGATTTGGCTCAAACGTCCCATAATATCAGCGATTCGGTTCACTCCGAAGAACGCAAGAAAAAATTTTCGTTTGTCTCATTTTTTTTGACCTTTATACTCATGTTTCTCACCTGGGTGGTCCTGTCCGGCAATTTTTCAACATTGCTCGTCAGCTTAGGCGTGATATCGAGCCTGCTTGTGGCCTGGTTTTTTCATGATCTGCTTTTCCCGAATGTGACCTTCCGTTATCCAGGCATTTTTTTCGGGTTCATCGCCTACATTCCCTGGCTGATCTTGGAAATCGTCAAAGCGAATTTTAACCTGATGTATCTAATATTCCATCCGAGGATGAAAGAGTTGATTGATCCCCATATTACGGTTTTTCAAACAAACCTGACCTCGGCTTTGCCCATCACCATTCTGGCCAACTCCATAACACTGACCCCGGGCACCATTACGGTCACCGCCACAGCTGACGGCTTATTTTCGGTTCATGCCATTGACAGGCAGTCTGCGGATGCCCTTCCCGGAACCATGCTTGCCAAGGTAGCCGACATCTACGGAGAAAAATAATGAATACCTTTTTTCTATGTATCAGTTTAGGCTTATGTTTTCTCATGTTTGTTTCCTTTTACCGGTGTTTGATGGGCCCCACGATTTTAGACCGGCTTATCGGTGTCAATGCCATTGGTTCCAAAACCGTTGTACTGCTTCTGCTCATAGGCTTTTTGTATGAGCGGGTGGACATGTTTGTGGACATTGCCCTGGCCTATGGATTTTTAAACTTTGTGGCCGTCATTGCCGCCTCCCGGTATTTTCACAAAAGAAAAGGTCTGTATGAATCATCCTTTAAGGAGACCAAGGAGATATCATGAATTTTTTTGTTGTCATCTGTCTGTGTATTGGTTTCTTATTTTTCCTCGGGGGAACTGTGGGAATCATCCGGATGCCTGATTTTTACACCCGGCTTCATCCGGCAGGTAAACTGGATACGTTAGGGCTTTTTGCCATGGTGTCAGGTCTTGCCGTATATAACCTGCATCATTTCTCCTTTGGCACCTTGCTTTTGTCCATTAAAATGATGCTGATTGTGTTTTTTGTATTCCATTCCATTCCCACAGCCACCCACGCCATTGTGGATGCCGGCATGCGGGCGGGCTTAAGCCCTTTGACCCGGAAAAAACCGTCTCAATTACAAGGCACAGGAGAAAAATAATTATGTACTGGTCCATTAACCTGGTTATCTTAATTTTTGTCATTGTCTGCGCCCTGGGAGCCATCTATGTAAAAGATCTTTTGGCTACGGCCATCCTCTTTGGGGCTTACTCTTTTATGATGTGTCTTTTGTGGGCAATAATGGGGGCTGTGGATGTGGCGTTTACTGAAGCAAGCGTTGGCGCAGGTGTCAGTACCGTATTCTTTGTGGCCGCTGTATTCCGAACCAGCAGGAGGACAAAAGATTGAAACTGTTAAGTCTGATTGTGGTCTGCCTCACGGGCGGGCTCTTATTGTACGGCACAGCCGATCTGCCGGACTGGGGAGACCCAAATGCGCCGGCATCCCTTCATTTGTCCAACTATTACATTGAAAATGCCATAAGGGATACAGAAGTGCCGAACCTTGTGACAGCCGTCCTTGCCGACTACAGGAGTATTGACACCATGCTTGAAACCGCGGTGGTCTTTTGTGCAGGCCTTGCCTGTTTTCTGTTGCTCCGGGATTTCACCCCTAAAAAGGACCACCATTACCGCCATGTGCCCAGCGGCGTGATTCTGCATGTTAAAAATCCGGACAGACAGGTCATTGTGGGCAATGAATTTGAAGATATGGACAAGGAGTGGCTCCCGCCGGACACCATTATTAAAACGGTGTGCCGGATGTTAATTCCCTTTATCCAGATCTATGCACTCTATGTGGTGGCTCACGGGGATTTTTCCCCGGGCGGCGGGTTCCAGGGCGGCGTAATTTTGGGTTCCAGCTTCATTCTTTTGGCCATCTCCTATAATCTGAAATATCTACTCAAACGGGTGAGTGAGAAATTTTTAGGCATTCTGTCTGCCGCAGGGGTCTTGGTCTATATGGGTATTGGACTGGCGGCCATGGTTTTAGGCGGCAACTTTTTGGATTATGAGAAATATGCCCCTATTTTCGGGGAACACCATATCAGGGCGTTGGGTATGCTCGGGGTTGAAATCGGTGTGGGCATGTCTGTGACGGCAGTCATGGTCATTATTTACATTAATATCGTGTCTGAAGGCAAACACGACGAAGGATTATAAGGGACTTGCGAATGACGGAATTATTCATGCTGATCGCCGCCAAATACAATTACTGCCTTTATGTCATTTTAATGATGATCGGCCTTTATGCCATGATTGCCAAGAACAACCTGATGAAAAAGCTGGTGGGCATGAATATTTTTCAGACCGCCATCATTTTGTTCTATGTTTCCATCGGGTTCAAGCACAATGCCACCATCCCCATTATCATGGGGGATCATGGCCATGGCGGGCACGGGGCTGCCATTAATGCAGCTGATTACATGAATCCTTTGCCCCATGTGCTCATGCTTACCGCGATTGTGGTGTCTGTGGCCACTTTAGGCGTGGCCATGGCCCTTTGTGTCAAGGTATATCAGCGCTACCAGACCCTGGAAGAAGATGAATTAAGAATGCGCTTATCGGAAAAATAAAATTATGATTCATTATCCAGCCATTGTTGTTATCGCTCCCCTTGTAGGGGCTTTGATTGCCGGGATTCTATCCTTTGTAGAGGAGCGCTATGCCTATCCTGCTGCACTGATAGCCACAGGGATCTCCTGTGCCGCAGCTGTACGGGATCTGATCTATGTGGCAGGTCACGGTCCCATTGCCTACCACATGGGCGGCTGGGCGCCGCCCATGGGTATTGAGTACCGCATTGATACCTTAAATGCCATGGTCCTGGTATTGATTACAGCCATTGCCTTTTTAAATCTTGCGGCATCCTGGCCCAATATTAAACAGGAGATGCCGGACCGAAGCCCATCCTTTTACGCGATGTATCTGCTTTTTGTGGTGGGGCTGACCGGTGTGGCCTCCACAGGCGACTTGTTTAATCTATACGTCCTCATTGAGATCACCTCGTTAAGTTCCTACACCATGATCGCTTTAGGCGACAGGGACAGGGGACCGATTTCCGCTTTAAATTATGTTTTTGTGGGCGTCATAGGCGCCTCGTTCTATCTTTTAGGGGTGGGGTACATCTACATTAAAACCGGCACCCTGAACATGGCTGAGTTTGCCACCATGATCCCAACCCTCCAGGACTCCACCACGATTTTGACTGCCTTTATCTTGTGCATTGTGGGGGTATTTATCAAAATGGCCCTGTTCCCCCTTCATGTCTGGTTGCCCAATGCCTACAGCTATGCACCGGTGGGATTTGCACGGATTGTGGCACCGCTGATGACCAAAGTTATGGTCTATGTCATGGTGCGTCTGATGATCACGGTCTTTGGGCTGGATTATATTTTCATAAAACTTCATATCGCCGATACTATTGTGTGGCTTGGCACCATCGCCATTCTGGCCGGCGGTGTCATGGCCCTGGCCCAGACAAATTTAAAGAAGATGCTTGCCTATATTATTGTGTGTGAAATCGGGTATATGGTGGGCGGTGCCTGGCTTGGCAATGATTTAGGTCTAACAGGCGCTGTGCTTCACATCCTGAACGATGGGCTAATGACCTTTGCCCTATTCCTTGCCGTGGGCAATATGGTTTATAAACTGGACCGGGTTCAGATAAAGGATCTTAAAGGGCTTTTTGCCAAAATGCCCTGGACCATGACCGGGTTTGTTCTGGCGGCCTTCAGCATTGTGGGGGTACCGCCCACCTGCGGATTTTTCTCCAAATGGTATCTGATCTTAGGGGCGTTTAAAGCCGGAGCCTGGCATTTTGCCGCAGCCCTGATCATTTCATCCTTGATCTGTGCAATTCTTTTTTTCAAGGTATTTGAGGTCTGTTTTTTTGAATCCCCCGACCCCCATGATGGTCATGGCAGCGATACCCACGGCCGGCACACCACCGTGGCAATCCAGGAGGCTCCGGCCATATCCCTTGCAGTTCTGGGCATCGCCGGCATCAGCCTCATCGTGGTGGGGATGTATTCCAAAACCATTGTTGTCAGATTGATCTGGCCGTTACTTAGTTCTTAAAAAGGCATACATGGAATTTATACAATCGATCAAACCTATTTTGGCTGTGTTGATCCC
>DATFIL010000290.1:0-2690 GCA_035270145.1 Desulfobacter sp.
TGAAGGGCGTAAAGCGTTTACTGAAACCCAGTGGATCGATATGATGCTCAGATCCACGGGGCTAGAGCCCACCGTATTTGAAGAACGTGTGAAATGGCATTTTTTAACCAGGCTGATTCCCTTGGTTGAAAACAACTACAATCTTTGTGAACTAGGTCCCAGGGGAACCGGCAAAAGTCATATTTACAAAGAAATCAGCCCCAATTCCATTCTTGTATCAGGCGGCCAGACAACCGTAGCCAACCTGTTCTATAATATGAGCAGCAGAAAGGTGGGGCTCGTTGGTGTCTGGGACACGGTGGCCTTTGATGAAGTTGCCGGTATCCGATTCAAGGATAAAGACGGCGTTCAAATCATGAAAGACTTTATGGCATCCGGGTCTTTTTCCAGAGGGCGGGATGTTATCAATGCAAATGCCGCCATGGTTTTTGTGGGAAACATTAATCAAAGTGTTGATACCCTAGTAAAAACCAGCCACTTGTTCGCCCCTTTTCCGGAAGAGATGATTGATTCGGCCTTTTTTGACCGTATGCACACCTACCTGCCGGGCTGGGAAATCCCAAAGATGAGACCGGAGTTCCTTACCAATCAATATGGGTTGATCGTTGACTTTCTTGCTGAATTTTTAAGGGAGATGCGTAAAAGAAGTTTCTCTGATGCCATAGATCAATATTTTAAAATCGGTAACAACCTTAACCAGCGAGACATTATTGCCGTCAGGAAGACCGTATCCGGACTGTTAAAAATAATATATCCCCATGGCGATTTTGATAAAGAGGCTGTTGAAAGATGCCTGATATATGCATTGGAAAGCAGACGCCGTGTAAAAGAGCAGCTTAAAAAGATTGGGGGAATGGAATTTTACGATGTTCATTTCAGCTACATCGATAACGAAACGCTGGAAGAAAAGTTTGTCAGCCTGCCGGAGCAAGGCGGCGGCTCTCTCATCCCCGAAGGCCCCATGAAACCAGGTACAATGCATACCATTATGCAAGGGACATCCAATCATCTTGGGTTATACCGTTTAGAACTTCAAATAACCGCTGGGAATGGAAAACTATCCATTTCAGGTTCAGGCACAGACACCAAGACCAGGGAGGCCATAAAAATCGGTTATGACTATTTCAAAGCCAACATGTCCCGTGTCAGCGCCATGGCAAAGGTCTCAGACCATGATTATCACCTGCATATTGTTGAAATGCAAAGCACCGGGCCTACTGCCGGTATAACATTGTGCAGTTTTATCACCTTCTGTTCGGGCTTGATGGGAAGACCCATTCAGAGCCAAATGATTATTCTGGGTGACATGAGTTTAGGCGGCACAATTGAAAAGGCTTCCAATCTTGCTGAAACGCTTCAGGTGGGATTCGATGCCGGTGCAAAACGAATTTTGATTCCCATGAGCAGCGTGGGAGACATCCCATCCATTCCAGGGGAATTGTTTGCAAAATTCCAGACCGGTTTTTATTCAGATCCTGTTGACGCTGTTTATAAAGCTTTGGGAGTAGAATAAAGCTTGTTTTATTCTCGCACAAAGCCTCAAAGGCACAAAGGGTCAAAAAACCAAATAATATTTTTGTGTCTTGGCGTCTTTGTGCGAGTTTCTCAACTGATAAAGATTCATATTTAAAATTGCTGTAAATTCCGCTAAATTCTTGACTTTTCCCTTTGCTGCCATTACAAAGAAAAGTTCTATAATAACAGCCATGGGCTGGCCTGGTCTATCAACACCCGGACCCAACCCACAAGGAAACATAAAAGTAATTCAATAACTTGTTTTGACTTTAATATAAGATTTAAAACCGAATCCGAAAGGCAAAAGGAATCTAGGAATAATGGATTATAAAAAAACACTGAACCTGCCTTCTACCAAATTTGCAATGAAGGCCAACCTGCCCCAGCGCGAACCTGAAATGATCAAAGCCTGGGAGCAGAAAAAAATCTATAAAAAACTGCGGGAACAATCCAAGGACAAACCCCTTTTTATTCTCCATGACGGTCCTCCCTATGCCAACGGCCATCTTCACATGGGCCATGCCATCAACAAAATATTAAAGGACATTATCGTCCGCTCCCGGCAGATGTGCGGTTTTAACGCACCCTATGTGCCGGGTTGGGACTGCCACGGCCTGCCCATTGAACATAATGTGGACAAAAAGCTGGGCAAAAAGAAAAAAGATATGACGCCGGTGCAGGTACGCCAAGAGTGCCGGGCCTATGCCGCATCATTTGTGGACATCCAGAGAGAAGAGTTTAAACGCTTTGGGGTCGCAGGAGAATGGGATGAGCCTTATCTGACCATGAATTATCCCTATGAAGCACGCATCGCCAAGGAGTGCGGTGAATTCGGCCTGTCAGGGGATATGTTTTTGGGCAAAAAACCCATCTACTGGTGCTGTAACTGCAACACCGCTCTGGCTGAAGCTGAAATTGAGTACCATGATCATACCTCCCCGTCCATTTATGTTAAATTCCCTGTAAAGGATGATATCAAAGATCTTTTTGATGCAGGCGGAGAAACCGTCTTTGTTGTCATCTGGACCACGACCCCCTGGACTTTGCCGGCCAACCTGGGTGTCTGTCTGCATCCTGATTTTATTTATGCGGCGGTTAAAACACAGAACCAGGGTATCCTGATCATGGCCAAGGAACTTGTGGAAAATGTAATGGGCGAGTTTGGGATAGAAGAT
>DATFIL010000291.1:0-4435 GCA_035270145.1 Desulfobacter sp.
TCAATGCCTTTGAGTTGGGGAAACACTTTTTTACATTAGGGGGTCTGCCGTAATCAAGCAATTTGCGATATTCTTCGGATTGTGAATGGGTCATGATAAAATCCTCCCGTATGTAGGTTAAGAATGGTTAGGTATCATAAACTTTTTATATTACAATAACCTAAAATCAAGATCATTAAAAGAAGTGAATGAATGTTCATGCTTTTTCGGGGCGGGGATGAAAAACAGATTGATTCGGGTATGATAAAATGCATCTGTTTTGATATATTGTAAGTGTTAGATATGTTAACATAATAGTTCCTGTTTTGGAAATTATTACAAGGCTTGACATTTGCACGAATCTATTGTTAGTTTGCACGGTTTTATTGTTAGTCGGATGATCCGTTATTCATTTAAGTGGTGTTTGAACGGGGAATAGGTAAGACTCGATGATCACGTTTTTAAGGATAAACACGTTTGCATAAAAGTAAGTCCCAGAAATATCATAAAATTTTAAACAGTGCCGGCGCAGTGTTTGCCGAACATGGTTTTTACAAAGCCACCATTTCACAGATTGCTGCCAGGGCAGGGGTGGCGGACGGCACTTTATACCTTTATTTTAAGAACAAAGACGATATCCTTTACCAGTACCTGAGCTTTAAAACAGATGTGGTGTTTAAAAAAATGAATGCTGCCGTGGCCAAGGGCACAGATGCGGAAAGCAAACTGAGAAATTTGATCCGCTCTCATCTTGAGGAGTTCCAAAGAGACCAAAATATGGCGATTATCTTTCAATCAGAGGTGAGATATCTGCGGGATATTGAGTCTCAGATCAAAAATATATCGAAGATGTACCTTGATCTTTTATCCGATATAATAGAGCAGGGCCAGATTGATGGTAGCATGCGCCAGGATCTCTTTGTCGGGCTTGTGAAACGGTTTATCCTCGGGGCGGTGGAAGGTGTGATTTCCACCTGGGTCAGTGCCCATGGACGCTACGACCTTGGAACCATGGCAGATCCGCTGGTGGACCTTTTTATGACGGGTGTCCGGGAAGCCGGAAGTTAAATATAAATAAATGGAGGTAACTTACGTATGTCTATGATCATTGCGCCGGCAGACTATCTGTTGTTCGGTTTTTTTCCAACAGTGATTTTTTCATTTCTTCTGCCGGTCATCGGTGTAGGGCTCTTTACCTACATCATCGCACGAAGAATCGCGCCTTTGGTCCGGGCTAATCCAGACTACCGTTTTGACAATATTCCGGAACGGATTAAAAATCTGATCGTCGTCTGGTTAGGACAGGTCCGCCAGCCCAGATACATGCTGGCAGGTGTGCTGCACATCATTATATTTGCCGGCTTTTTAATCCTTTCCATCCGCTCCACCAGCCTTGTCATCATCGGTATGTCTGACGGATTTGTGCTGCCCGGGCTAGACGGCAGCCTTGGCACTGTCTATAATGTCATGAAAGATTATGCCGCCACTGCCGTTCTTGTGGCCTGTATCATCGCGGCCTACCGCCGGGGCATCAAAAAGCCTGCCCGCTATGCCGTGCCTGAAAAATATGGTCATGACCATACGGCAGAAGCGGTTTTTGTTCTGGGCATCATCGCCACGTTGATGATTTCAGAAAGCATGTTTGAAGCGTCTGCCGTTGCCTACAACTATCAAACCCTTGGTAACGCCCATTTCCCGGCAATTTTTTCCCTGGCCTGGATTTTTGCAAAGATACTTGGATTTGCATCCTTGGAATCCCTCCAGGGCCTGCACATCATTATGTATTATGTGCATGATGTCACCTTTTTCTTCTTTCTGTGCTTTTTGCCCCTGGGCAAGCATTTTCACGTCATCACCTCTATTTTCAACGTCTTTTTCATGCGGGTGAAAAAAGGCAATATCAAACCGGTTAAATACGGTGTTTCCGATGAGGAACTGGATGACCTGGAGTCATTCGGCGTTAAAAAACTGGAGGATTTTACCTGGAAGCACATGCTTGATTTTTACTCCTGTGCAGACTGCGGCCGTTGTTCCGACCAGTGTCCAGCCAATGCCGCCGGCCGTCCTTTGTCCCCGCGGTTCATCACCATCAAGGCCCGGGATCTTATTTTTAAGAATTATCCGATCAAGTCCGGTGTGATTTATAAATCCGACAAGCTGCTGGTGGCGGACATTTATACCGAGGATGAAATCTGGTCCTGTACCACCTGCGGGGCCTGTGAGCAGGAATGCCCCCTGGGCATCGAATATATTGATAAGATGGTTGATCTGCGCCGTGGCATGGTGGATGAGGGCATGGTGCCCCAGTCGCTTCAAAAACCCCTTAAAGCCCTTGAAAAACGCGGCAATCCCTATGGTAAAATGGAAAAGAAACGTGCGGACTGGGCCAAGGAAAAAACGTTTGCCCAAACCCATACGGTCAAGGATCTGGGTAAAGACGTTGCCGATACCCTGTACTTTGTGGACAGTATCACCTCCTATGACGATAATATGCAGGAAATTGCCCGCCGGACATCCATCATCCTTGAAAAGGCCGGCGTGGACTTCGGCGTCCTCGGCAAAGGTGAAAAAGACAGCGGCAACGAGGTGCTCCGGTTTGGTGAAGAGATGCTTTACCAGGAGCTCAAAGCCCGGAATACCGAAGCCATTCTTGAATCCGGTGTCAAACGGATTGTCACGGCAGACCCCCATGCCCTGAATGCGTTGAAAAAAGACTATACAGGCCTGCCCCCTGTTAAACATATCAGTGAAATTGTGGCTGAAAAGATTAACTCCGGTGTTCTGACCATGAAACCGTGCAAAAATCGGGATAAAGTATATGTATACCATGATCCCTGCTATCTTGGTCGCCACAACAGTATTTATGAATCCCCAAGACAGGCTATGGATGCCATTGCCGGCCTGACGCGGGTGGAACTGGAAAAGAGTCGTGACCGGTCCTTCTGCTGCGGCGGCGGTGGCCTGATGCTGTTTTATGAGCCCGAAGAAGAGACCCGCATGGGGGTACTCAGGGTAAATATGGCCGCAGAAGCCGGGGCCAATGTTATTGTTACGGCCTGTCCTTTCTGTCTGGTAAATATCCAGGATGCCATTAAGGTGGCCGGAAAAGAAGGCGAGATGGAAGCCCTTGATTTTACGCAACTCATTGAGGCGCATTTAGTATAAATATAAGTTATCTGCCGGGTTTTTGTTTTCATACGCCCGGCAGACCCGAAAAAACAAGCTTAAGGAGAAAATAATGGAAATTTTGGTGTGCGTCAAACGCGTTCCAGATACTGCTGAGAACGAATTTGAACTCAATTCCGAAGGCAATGATCTGGATCGTGATGATCTGGTTTATTCCGTGAACGAGTGGGACAACTATGCCGTTGAAGAGGCCATTCAGATCGTGGATAACCTGGGCGGCAGCATAACGGTTGTAACTGTGGGGGATGACGAGGCTGAAGAAGTGCTCCGGCGTGAAATGGCCATGGGCGCCAATAACGGCGTTCTGCTTTCCGATGACGCCTTTGAAGGATCTGACGGTCGCGGTATTGCCGCCATTCTCAAAGCTGAAGTTGAAAAAGGCAATTATGACCTGATTCTTACCGGCGCCCAGGCCGATGAAGGCGCGGGTCAGGTTGGCGGCATGCTTGCCGCGATGCTGGATTACCCCTATGCCTCTCTGGTGAACAAGATTGAACCTGCGGATGGAAAAATTAAAGTGGGCCGGGAAATCGAAGGCGGCAACCAGGAGATGAACGAAATTGAGCTGCCCTGCGTGCTTTCCATCCAGACCGGTATCAACGAGCCCCGTTATGTCGGTATCCGCGGTATCCGTAAGGTGGCCGGCGTTGAGATTCCGGTAAAAGGTGCCGGTGATCTTGGTGTGGATGCCGGCAGCGTAGGCAAGGCCGGTGCAAAGACCAAACGCGTGGATTATTTTGTACCCGATCTGGGCGATGGTGCTGAAATGCTTGAAGGCTCCACCGATGAAATTATTGAAAAATTGATTGAGAAGCTGAAAGCCAAAGGAGGTCTTTGATCATGACACAGATTTTTGCATATGTTCCATTTAAAAACGGGGTGGCCGACGATGTGGCGCTGGAATTCCCGGATGCTGCAAAAAAAATTGATGCCGGTGCATCGCTTACTGCTGTCGTTACCGGCACCGGTGCGGATTTAGACAACGTGGCCGACGCGCTGACCAAAACCTATTCCGAAGTCATTAAAATTGACAATGACGCCCTGGCTTATCCCAACGCCGAGATCGTGAGAAAAGCCCTGACCCATGTTATTCCGGCTGATGCCATTGTGCTGGTACCCCATGATACCTTTGGCATGGACCTGGCCCCTGGTCTGTCCATCAAACTGGATTCCGCCTATGCGGCGGATGTTGTTGATTTTGAAGGCATGGACGGTGCGACCCTGAAACTTATCCGTCAGGAACTGGGCGGGGCTGTTTTCACCCATGTGA
>DATFIL010000292.1:0-3976 GCA_035270145.1 Desulfobacter sp.
TGACCAATTTTCCCGAGGGGCATATCCGGGCAGACGCAGCCGACCGGATTTATGAAATCGCCAATGCGTTTCCATTCCGGGGAAGCACCTTTATCAATTCAGCCTGGGCGAACCGCAAGGCGGAACGTCCTGATACCATAAGTCTTCCCCCCCGGCCGGACTGCTCCTTAACCACTTGCCTGGAACAATGGCAAAAGGAAAAGGGGGTGCCGCAAGCGTCTGTGACCCAGTTGCCGGCACGGCTTCCCCGCCCCCTGAAACTGGCCCTGGCCCAGGCGTCTACGGACCCGGCGGATCTTTGTGCCCTTGCCGGTCTTGCCTGCGACTTTGTGTATGATAATGGTAAGGACCAGCCCCCCACGGGTGTTGCTTTTGAAAAAAACGATCAAGGCAGGACCTTCCCGGTCATCCACGACCATGATCTTTATGATGTGCTTGGCAACAACCCGGCCCTGCCCGATGCCTATAAAGAGGTGATGGTACTCAAGCCCGGAATCCAGGGAAACAGCCCCATTGTGGCAGAAAGCCTGGACAATACCCATGTTTTTGAATATATGCGGGCCAACTCATATATTCCCTGGGGCCATTATGCCGACAACATGGCCAATGACCAGATCCGCTACCGTGCCAATGAACTGACCCCGTCTGATATGGCAGGTATCCGGCATCTTTATTACCAGCGCATCTATGTACGCGTCGCCCGGATGCTCGGTGTGACGTTGCCGGCAACAGGCCGGTCTTTATCCTCTGATGAACTTGAGGCGCTGCGCATGAAGATCACGGAAGCCCTGACATCGGGTGAGCACAGCCCACTGGACAATGATTCGCCCTTTTTCACCGGGGCGTTATGGGGATGGAATTTTGGATTCGGGTTTGCCCAGTCCGGCCACCGGCTGCATGCCTCCCATCAGATGATCCACCAGCAAAACGCCATGATTCCGGAAAGTGTCCTGGACAGTGACGGCAACCT
Source organism: Desulfobacter sp. (assembly GCA_035270145.1). Lineage (GTDB taxonomy): Bacteria > Desulfobacterota > Desulfobacteria > Desulfobacterales > Desulfobacteraceae > Desulfobacter. The sequence goes on from DATFIL010000292.1 coordinate 971, forward strand.
ATATCCCTGCTTTGCCTGCGGGGATCTTGTGGCTGACTTTATCCAGGATTACAAAGCCGCCCACAACACAGATTTTTTTACCGCCTTTATCAAGGCCATTCGAAACAACCGGCGAACGGACATGAATCCGGACGGCCCCAACGACCTGGTGGTATGGAAAAATGACAAGGTCATGTTGTTTGCCCCCAAGGCCCAGGTCAGTGAATGGGAGCTGATGCTGATGACCAAAGCCCCCTGCCCCCATGTGCTTTGTGCCGATACCGCAACCCGCAATGCCCTGGACACCGGCATCCGCATCGCCATCCAGACACTGGAAACATTAGGCGCACAGATGGTCACAAGCGTGGAATTTTCGGGCCGGTTTAACAGCCCGGTCACAGAGCAGCACCTTGTGTACGCGTTTATCCCGCGGCTGCCCTATGCGCCGGGCACCTTTTCCGAGGCCCAAATGCGCTTTATCGGCGGATGCTATCCAGAAGATTTTGCCTTTGCCTGCCGGAAGGTACTATCGCCCTGATGACCGAATAAACTGCCATGGGAGCCCATATACTTTGCTTGATACGCGATGATCGAGTGATAAAAATATACCTGGCAAAAACAAGGAAAAGCCTGTGATAAACCATCTGAAGTATATGCGGCGTTTGCAGTCATCCCAAAGCGCTATTCGCGACATTCTAATCGCATTGGTGTTGATTTTTAGCTGTAATGCGGCCAATGCGTCAGACAAAATATCCCTGCAGTTGGCATGGAAGCATCAATTCCAGTTTGCCGGATACTATGCAGCACTCCATAAAGGTTATTACCACCAGGCCGGACTTGACGTTTCCATCGTTGAAGGTGGTGTCGGCAAATTTGCCAGAGAAGAGGTCCTCAGTGGTCGTGCCCAGTACGGTGTTGCCGGCGCCGAACTGCTTTTGCACCGCAAAGACGGTGATCCGTTTGTCGTACTGGCACCTGTTTTTCAGCATTCGCCATCGGTTCTTTTAGTCAGAAAAGATTCGGGGATCATTAACCTTCAGGGGCTGATCGGCAAAAAAGTGATGCTGCTTCCCGGGAATAAAGACGCAGATATACTGGTGGCTTTTTTGAACGAAGGCATATCGCCTGATAAATATCAGCGGCTCGATCAATCCTATACCCTTGAAGACCTTATCAAAAAGCGGATTGACGCGGTTAGTGCCTATGTGACGAATGAGCCCTGGCATATGCGGCAAAAGGGTGTGGCGCCGATGGTCATTTCTCCCATGCTCTACGGCGTGGATTTTTACAGTGATTGTCTGTTTACCACAGAAAAGGAGATTGAACATCATCCCCACCAGGTGCAAAAATTTTTACACGCCTCTTTGCTTGGTTGGGAATACGCCATGGATCATCCCCAAGAAATTATTGACTTACTTGTGGGACAATACACGGTAAATAAAACAAAAGAACATCTTCAATACGAAGCCCGGGAAATCAGAAAAATTATGATGCCTGATCTTGTTGAAATCGGACACATGAATCCGGGACGATGGCAGCACATCAAGCAAACATATGAAAAGCTGGGATTGATTGATGCCGATTTTTCACTGGATGGATTTCTTTATAGCTCTCAGGATAAGATAAACTATAAACAGATCAAACAGATTTTCTTTGTTGCACTGGGTGTCATGGCTTTATTTGCTCTCTGCAGCGGGGTCTTATTTTTATTTAACCGAAAATTGGCAGCAGAGGTAAAAGAACGCAAGCAGGCCCAAAAAGAGATTGCAAGGCAAAAGGAAAGAGCTGAACAATATCTGCGTGTGGCAACGGTTATGTTTGTAAGCCTTGATGTTGACGGTAAAGTCAATATGGTCAATGAGAAGACCTGCGCCATATTGGAATGCAACAAAGAAGACATTATCGGCCAGGACTGGTTTAAGATGTTTGTGCCTAAATCTGTGCAACATGATGTTCAGGTTGTGTTCAAAAATATAATTAATGGCAATATCAGCGGCCCGGAGTATTATGAAAATGAAATCAAGACCTCAAAAGGGGAAATAAAATATATTGCCTGGCAGAATACCGCGCTCAAAGATGACCATGGGAAAATTGTCGGTGTACTATGTTCCGGTGAAGATCTTTCTGAAAAGAGAAAGCTGCAGGATCAGCTGATCCAGTCACAAAAAATGGAATCAATCGGTAGCCTTGCCGGCGGTATTGCCCATGAGTTCAACAATATACTTACAATCATTATCATTAATAATGAAATGAATATGCGCGAGCTGTCCGATTCAAACCCGGCCCTGCGGCGTGCAAAGAGAATCGAGTCAGCCGGGATGCGGGGCAAAGATGTCGTAAAACAGCTTTTGACCTTCAGCAGACAGGACAGCCCCACCCAACAGACCACTGACATGCGATCGATTGTGCAAGGGGCCATGGAACTCGTCCGCTCGTCAACACCGACGAATATTGAAATTAAACTGAACATCGCAAAAAAAATTTACCCAATTTGGGGTAACGGGACGCAGATCAACCAGGTTATTATTAATTTGTGTAGAAACGCAATTGACGCAATGCCCGATATGGGAGGCATTCTAACGGTGGCGCTGCTTAACGAAATCGTAGAAGATAGTTTTGTCAGACCCCACCCCGCCTTAAAGCCAGGCAAATATGCAAAATTAGTTGTAAATGATAATGGCATCGGAATGGATTAAAAAACTATGGCACGCGTGTTTGAACCATACTTTACAACAAAGCCAATCGGCAAGGGAACCGGTATCGGGTTAGCGCTTGTTCATGGAATTATCAAAAAGCATAAAGGGTTTATAGATGTCCATAGCCGGTTGGGCAGGGGAACAACGTTCACGCTTTTTTTCCCGGCTTATGAAGCAAGCCGGCCGTTGCAGGAGAACAACACAGCGCAAAAGGAGCTGGCATAAGCGCCATATCTTGTGATTTTTAATTTTTGACAACTGATTAAATTGGCAAAACTCAAGGTTTAGTTGACTTCAATTTGTTGATGATTAATTTCTGTTTTAGACCATA
>DATFIL010000293.1:0-3066 GCA_035270145.1 Desulfobacter sp.
GTAAAATCAGTGAATATATACAGGCTGAAATCGCTGGGGCCGGCAACAATAATGCCGATGCGCCATCGGCGGCGGCAGCCCCCCGCGCCCAAGCACCCGAAACCGAGCCCTCCGCGCCGTCAGGCAAGACCCAGATGCCGGACGACCCGGATCACGCGGGAATTCAACGCTATTGCTTTGGATTGCGTAAACTGCCCAATGCTGCACCAGCCAACCGGGATTTTGAAGGTCAAACCTATTTGATCACCATGGACAACCAGGGATTTGGCCAAGCTGTGGCGGCTTTGATCAAAGAAAACAAAGGGCATGTCATCTGTGTGGGTAACAGTGAACACGATGATTACACCGTTGATTTAAACACGCTTGAAGCTGCTGAAGAGGTTATCTCCCGGATCAAGGCGGACCATGAGGGTATTTCAGGGATCTTTTTCCTTCATCCTCTGGATTTCGTCATGAATTCAGGTGAAAACCCGGCGGCAGAGAGCGCCTCCGTTAAATTTTTATTCTTGTTGTGCAAAGCCTTTGGCAGCCGGCTGGATGAATCTCACGGCCGCCTGGCGGCCCTATCCGTCCAGTCCGCCCTGGCGCGTTTCAAAGAACCGGCACCGGATCAGATTTTTCCTGTTTTCAGCGGTATTTCAGGCCTGCTCAAAACCGTAGCCAAGGAGTACCCGCAAACAGGGGTAAAACTTGTGGAGTTCATGGATAAAAATGATCTTGCTGATATGACCAAAGCGGCATCCCTGTTTATGGACGAAGTGTTCAGCATGAGCACCCACCTGGAAGTGGGTATTGAAAAGGGGGTAAGATTCGGTATCCGGGCAAAGACCGGCAATGCGACATCACAACCCCAAGGGCAGGATACATCCGTCATCAAAGATACCGACACCCTGCTGGTCACAGGCGGTGCTGCGGGCATCACCTATGAATTGCTCAAGGCGGTTATCCGGCCGGACATGAACCTGGTTATTTTAGGCCGCAGCCGGGTGGAAGATGAATTGGAAATTTCTGTGACCGATGCCATGGATGACACACAAATCATGGCCGCACTCAAGTCCATACATCCGAAAGCCAAACCTGTGGAGCTGAAAAACAAAACCGCCGGACTGCGACGGATTCTTACGGCCCGGGCAAACCTGGCCCAGCTGCGTACCGGTGTTAAGGCAGTGGATTACCATGCCGTGGATGTCACCGATCCCAACGCCGTTCTAACGGCGGTCAACCAATATGACCGTATTGACGGGGTGATTCATGCCGCAGGTGTGGACCGAAGCATTATGATTGAAAAAAAATCCATGGATGATTTCAATCTGGTTTTTGACACCAAGGTCAAGGGGATGGCCAATGTACTGGCAGCCATTGAAAACAAAAACTGCCGGTATATCATTGGTTTTTCATCCATCACGGCCAGATTCGGCAATGAGGCCCAGTCAGATTACACCGCCGGAAACGACATGATGGGCGCCATGATACAGGCAAGCGCCCTGAAAACACCGGGACTGACCTATAAGGTTTTTGACTGGACCGCCTGGGCTGACATCGGAATGGCGGCCCAAGGCACCATTGAAGCCGTGCTAAAGGAAAAAGGCATTGCCTTTCTTCCGGTGGCCCAAGGGGTCCGCTTTTTCCAGGAAGAGCTGGATAATCCGGTCAGCAATGAAGTCCTGATTGGTGCGCCCCCTGAAAAGAATCCCGCTGCATTTGACCCGGACGGCCTGCTTGCCATCGGTCCGTTCCTGGATACCGTAGAAACGGATGCCGGTCCGGACAGGCTGCAATTCAAACGCCTTCTGGAAGCCGACAGGGACCTTTTTCTGTTCGACCATGCCAGAAAAGGGGTGCCTTTATTTTTAGGGGCAACCGGTCTGGAAACCATGGCTGAAGCGGCTTTGGAATATAACGGGGCCCAGGGACGCGTCCTTGAGGTCAGCGACTTTAAAATTCCTTATGCCATCAAATTGTTAAAAAACCGTCCCAAACATATTGAAATTTTTGCTGAGAAACACGCGACCGGATTAATAACAACCGAGATCCACTCTGTTTTTACCCCCCCGGGAGGCAAAGCGCCTGCCCAGGACACCCTGCATTTCCAGGGCAAATTTAAAATCGGGACGGATTCGCCTGCCCTGGATGAGATATCTGTCCCGGCGCTATCCGAATTTAAGGTCGATGCCGAGTGGCAGAAACAGATCTACCACCCGGACCGGCTGTTCATGGACGGGTTGTTCCGCTCCGTGGATCAGTTGGCCACCCTGGACCAGGATAGCCTGATCACCGTGGTTCAATGGCGGCCCGGCCGCGAATTTTTTAAAGGCCAAACCTATCCTGAATTTGCCACTCCTGTGGTGATCATGGATGCCATGTTCCAGACCGGCGGCATATTGGAATTTTTTACCAGTGCCGACGTGATGCTGCCCTATGCCATTGGCAAGGTATCATTTGCAGGGGCGGTTCTGCCGAATACGCCTTATTTCTGCGTGACCCGGCGTCTGGCCCAGGGCAGTGACACGAAAACCTATCATATGCAGCTGGCAGATCCTTCAGGCCGTGTGATCATTGACATCCAGGATTTTCAAATGGTCCAGGTGGATCGCCTGGCCGAAAAGGACCGTCCCGATTTGTCCATGGTCAAACAGGCCGGAAAGAGCCTTATGGCGGGATAAATGCAACGCGTGACCCTGCTGTTCCGGGAACAAGGCATCCAGTTTTGCCTTGTTCACATCCCGGCAATGCTCAAGGCGTTATTACCCCAAATCGTCGGGCCTGGTTATCAGACCAGGCCCGGCTGCCAATTTCGTCCGGATCAGTTTGCACAGCCTGTGCTTTCCCCGGCTGAACTGAATGGGTTAAATCAATTGTTTGCCCTGAAAAAACAGGTGGAACGCCTGGCCGGACGATGGGCGGTGAAAAACCTTGTCATGCAGAAGACAGGCCTGTCCCCGGATGCCATTGAGATACATAATGACGCATCCGGGGCACCATGCCTGGCCCCCGCCTTTGATTATACCATATCCATTACACATTCAGGGGATTTTGCTCTGGCCGCTCTGTGCGGAAAAGTTAATG
>DATFIL010000294.1:0-2338 GCA_035270145.1 Desulfobacter sp.
AGCATTTGCCTGACTCAAGCCATCCATCTTTTCCCGCAGACACCGCGCTTCCGGAATACGATCCAAACCCAGAAGCTTGCCGAATTCACCGGGCGGATTCTCACGTAAACGTTCCACGGTCTTAATCCGGCATAACGTCATGAAAGCCAGAACCAACAGGATTTGGAAAATGGTATAATACCCGCTAATCTTGCCCAGCAACTTTTCGGCGCCTTCCAAAATGCCGTTGGCCAATAGGGCCGGCACGGCACATAAAACACCTGCATTGGGGACATCCAAACAGGGCTCAAAACACACTTGCGCTTCACCTTCACCGGCTGCCGCGGCCCCTATCCACAACCCTGGTGCAGGCCGTTCCTATGACTTTGGCTGCATCCGCATCCACTGCGCTACGCAATGATTTGTCAGTGCCCGCCTTGGCCGTTTCAGCTTTTTTATGCTCATGTAAACGCCCATCATTGATAGCCTTGCGCAAGGTGTCAAGCTTAATCCCCAGATCATCAGCAACATCGTGATGCGGTAAGCCATCATCTAAAAGAGCCTGAGCTTGCTCAAGCACCTGCGGCGTCAAGATATGTCCCTTGCGGCCGCCCAATTGTTTCTGGAAAAAAGCCTCCGGGCCTCCTTCTCGCAGTTTTTTCAATGCCCGGTTAACGTTGCTTTTAGGAACACCAAAGGTCTTGATGATATCCGTGTGACGGCATGTCCCGGCTTCAATCATCATAGACGTAAACAGCCTGAACAGACGGAGGTCATCGCCGGCATGCGCATAAATCGGGGTCAGCCCCATATAATAAGGTTTCAAGTCAAAATAATATGTATAAATACTATGCAATATGCATAATTTCCTGAGGCTTTATTTTGTAATTCCATTCACCATGAAAACTCGCACGTTCAATGTTTAGTTGAGCCATTACATCGTCCCCCACTTTGATACCTTTTTCATATTGGGTGTCATCAATATCAGATTTTATTTTCAAGCCTTTTTGGGTTTTGGTGTTTGAAATCAGGTTGACTATTGCTCCGAGGCTATCCAATGGCCGCCCCCGCCAGTTCTTGCTCATGAAAGAAAACATTTGGTGCTCGATTTTATTCCATTTACTTGTCCCAGGCGGAAAATGGCAGATACTGATCGTGATTCCCAATTCATTTACTAACGTCTGAATCTCGCTCTTCCACAAACGAATTCGGTATCCGTTACTTCCACCGCCGTCTGCTGTAATCAGCAGCCGGGTGGCGCCGTGATATCTGAAACAGCCCATTTCATTCCACCATCGCCGAATGCTTTCTACTGCAAATTGTGCTGTATCCCGACTGATGCCAACGCTTACCCATCCTTCATTGCGTGTCAGATCATAAATGCCGTAAGGACAAGCTTTTCCTTTCTCTTTGTCCGGAAAGTCATATGTGTTCACATCGGTCGGTTTTCCAGCAAGTTCCCATTCCATTCCGGCGTTTTTGTATTGGCCAATATTTTCCTTTTTTTTCGCATCGACTGAAATAACTGGCTGGCCATCGCGTTGAAACTCCTTGACCTGCTCATATATAAAATTGAACTGTGCATCCCGATCCGGATTTTGTTTTCCTTCCATAATTTTTCGATTTGACTGCATACTGTAGCCCATCTCCTGGAGCATCAAGTATACAGTCTTCTGGGACACTTTGTATCCTTTTTTACGGAGGGCTTCTGATAATTTATAAGTACTTTTGCAGGTCCATCTGAGAGGAGATTCCGGATCACCTCTGGTAAGCGGATCTATCAGCATATCAAGTTCTTTTACCAATGCCGGGTTTTTATCCATCAAACGTTTACGCCCACCCCCGGCTTTCCGAATACGTTTTTTGGCTCCATCGGTTTTATCCGTCAGCTCCTTTTTACCTTTTCCGATGGTCACCCGTGAAATACCAGTCGCCTGACAGACAATGGTATCTCCACCTCTGCCAATCGCATTGGCTTCTGATGCAGCCCACAGCCTTTTGTCCTTTTCAGATAAGTGGGCCGCAAGCAAATTGTACCTTTGTTTAACCTGATTAATCAGGTCTTCTTTCTGTTGAGTTTCCATACCTTTGACCGTAATATGGAATGGGAACAGAAGTCAAGTATTTTGTACATATTATTTTAACTTGATGCCTAAGTCCAGTGGTTTTCGTTTCGATAAACGGTAACCAGATCACTGATTTGAGTAGATCCTTCTGGAATGAGTGGCAGAATCAACTGGGGCATGGCACCTTCCTTAGTTGTTTTCTTTTGACTCGATGAGAGTATAGTAAAAATCAAGGGTCAATTATCCTGAAAGGTGCCATTACAATTTTCCTGAAAAAAATAAGGCGTTTTTCG
>DATFIL010000295.1:0-2160 GCA_035270145.1 Desulfobacter sp.
GGAAGCGTCCTTCTTTGGCCGCCACCGCAGCGGTCAATGCCACTCGGAATGCCATCTTTTTTGAGTTAAGGCAATTGGGGCCAGTGGAATGCTCAACCGGTGGCAGGACCAAATATAACCGGTGTCGGTTCAATATCCCCAAAACGCATTGCCTGGATGCAGCGTGTACCGGCAAAATCAATGCAGTCTCCGGGTGGAAACAAAGTGTCCTCTTGATCAAAGCCATGGGCCGAGGCAGCTACCAAAGAACAAGAGTGAATGCTGCCGGCTTCCCCCGGGGGTATTTAATGCGGAAAAAGGCAGTGCATGGTTTTACCACCGGGGACATTGTAAAAGCCGATGTCCCAAAAGGCAAAAAACAAGGGACTTATATTGGCAGGGTTGCGGTTCGAAAAACCGGCAGCTTTAATATTCAAACAAAAACAGGAACGGCTCAGGGTATTTCCTGGCGTTATTGCCAAATTATATCCCGTCAAAACGGATATAATTTAGCAATCCAAAATTCCTCTCCGAGCTGAAGGACGGGATTTCCTTTTGGAGGATTGGATGAACACCACCTGATGGAAGGAGACGAGATATGCGACCCTGGGTAGAACTGGGCAGGGCCAAGGTACCGGGGGAAGGCAATGAATTGATTCTTCGCAGGCGGGGAGAGGAGTTCTCCATCCGCACGGCCGGAACAGAACTGATGAACAGCCGGATTCACGGATCTGAAGACGCCCTGGCAGACCTGGCCCTTGCCCGGAGTCACAAAACAGCCAGACTCGAGATCCTCATCGGCGGCCTGGGCATGGGATATACCCTTTCAGCGGCCTTGAACGGGATTTGCCCGGAGAGCCGCGTCGTTGTGGCCGAGTTGATACCCGATGTCGTCTCCTGGAATGAAGAATTTCTCGGGAACCTGGCCGGCAATCCCCTGTCAGACCCCAGGACGACGGTGAAAACCCGGGATGTCTTAGACCTGATCAAACAAGCGTCCGCCACCTGGGACCTCATCCTCCTGGATGTGGACAACGGTCCTGTGGGGCTGACCCGGAAAACCAACAACCGCCTATATTCACCGGACGGGCTGAAGGCATGCTTCAGGGCATTGGCCCCCGGCGGCATTCTGGGCGTCTGGTCTGCGGGAATGGACGAGGCCTTTTCCCGGCGGCTGGGCAAGTGCGGGTTCAGGTTCGAGGCCGTATCAGTCCGGGCCGTAAAGGGTAAAAAAGGCAGCCGCCACACCATCTGGCTGGCGCTAAGACCGCTTGAATAACCACGGAGATCATCCCGGAGGACCCTATAATAAATGAAAACAGGCTCGAAGAAATAGAGACAAAGCCGGCCTTGCATGATAAGGCTATCAAAGAACTCAAAGAGGAGATCACCTGATGTCAAAAAACGCAGTTCAGCAGGCCTTATCTGATCAGCAGGCCCGCCAGTCCACATACAGAGAGCGCGCCCTTAAAATGTATCCCTGGGTCTGTGCCCATTGCGGCCGGGAGTTTGAGGGAAAGCGCCTCAAGGAACTGACCGTCCACCACAAGGACCACAACCACGATAACAATCCACCTGACGGCAGCAACTGGGAGCTTTTATGCATCTACTGCCACGACAATGAGCATGCCAGGGACCAGGTGGCAGATGCCTATTCAGATGACGCCTCCTGTATCTCCCAGGATACAGGGGGGACCACCAACCCCTTTGCCGGACTTGGGGAGATGCTCAAGGGCAAGCTGGAATAGCCAGCTGCCTGACCGGCAGGCATATTAAAAAGTTTGATACTCGATGATCAAGTTTTTGTTAATTTGCCCAACTTCGGCGTTGGAAAAAATTTTTAATCCTCAAAATATGTTATATATTCCTCCGGTTAAAAATTGTTTCCGCCTTGAATTTGAACAAATTCCCTAAAAACTTGATGATCGAGTGATACTCATTTTCTTGATTAATCAGTCTTTTTATCAGTATAAGTAAGTTACAAACAACTTTTCCATTTCTTGATTTTGGCAACAAATTATTTCAGGGGGTCCGGATGAATAACGTAAAACCTATTTTGGTAACAGGCGCAACTGGTTATGTTTCCGGCCGTCTTATCCCATTATTATTGGCGGACGGATATAAGGTGAAAGCCATGGGGCGCTCCATCCCCAAAATGCAAGACCGACCATGGGGGCAGGA
>DATFIL010000296.1:0-5063 GCA_035270145.1 Desulfobacter sp.
TTTGCGGCAGGCCTTCTGTCGTTTCTGTCCCCTTGTGTGCTGCCGTTGATTCCGGCCTATTTCAGCTTTATCACAGGGCTCTCTTTAGATGAACTGACAGCTGACGACAAACACCTGCGCAAAAAGGTAATCCTGTCCACCCTGGCCTATGTGGCCGGATTCTCCTTTATTTTTATTCTGTTCGGGGCATCCGCCTCTTTTCTTGGCGGGCTTGCCTCCCGGTATTCCTGGGTTGTTCGCTATGTGGGCGGCGGCATTATCCTGGTCTTCGGACTGCATCTGCTCGGTATTATCAAAATTAAAAGTTTTCAGTTTGAACATAGATTTCATTTCAAGAAGACACCCTTTCATCTGTTTGGCACATTTTTGATCGGCATGGCGTTTGGCGCGGGATGGAGCCCGTGCATCGGCCCCATGCTGGGCAGCATACTCATTGTGGCAGGCAGCCAGGACAACATCCTTAAAGGCGTATTGCTTCTGACGACCTATTCTGCGGGTATGGCTCTGCCCTTTATTGTGATATCCATCTTTATTAACTCCATGCTCAGTTTCATGAGAAAGGTCACCCGGGCCATGGGCTTCATCAATAAATGCGCAGGCGGACTGCTCATTATCATTGGTCTGCTTTTGATCTTCGACAAGTTCCGGCTTCTGGCCGCCTTTTAAATTACGGTAACGCGATGATCAAGTTTTTAGGGAATTTGTGCAAATTCAAGGCGGAAACAATTTTTAACCGGAGGAATATACAACATATTTTATGACACCAATTCTAATTATCGGAATCATAATATTTACTGGCATAGTCATTGGTGAGCTATGTACTCACATCAAACTACCCAAAGTAACTGGTTACATTTTAGCAGGTTTGATACTCAACCCTAAACTAACACATTTTATCCCTGAAACATTTGTTGGTCATACTGAAATTGTAACGAATATCGCATTAGCCTTTATCACCTTTTCAGTAGGTGGAACTTTGAGCTTTTCGAAAATTCGCAGCTTGGGTAGATCAATTATTCTTATAACCTTATTTGAGGCTGAATTTGCATTTTTATTCGTTGCAATATTTTTTATTTTATTAGGACCTGTGTTTGTTTCTCTTCCTGAATCAGGAATGTTATCGTTTTTTATACCCTTTGGCCTATTATTAGCGTCTCTTGCATCGCCGACGGATCCATCTGCCACACTGGCCGTCGAACATGAATATAAAGCAAAAGGTGAAGTGGCATCGACGATAATGGGGGTGGCAGCTTTTGATGACATTCTTGGTATAATAAATTTCAGTCTCGCTATTTCCATAGCCAGCATTTGCATTCACCACGAGCACTTTGAAATTTATTCCATTGCCCAGCCCTTCATTAAAATTTCAGGATCAATTCTCGGGGGCTGTCTGTTTGGCTTTTTTTTGAATATTCTGACAAAAATAATAGACAAAGAAACGGAAGGAGTATTAATCGCTCTCATAATTGGTCTACTATCATTATGTTATGGCCTTGCAGGAATGTTGGGGATTGACGAACTGTTATCTACAATGACAATGGGTGTTGTTGTAGTAAACAATAATATCAAAAAAGAAAAAATATTCAAAATACTCGAAAGATATACTGAAGAACTGATATTAGTTCTTTTCTTTACACTAAGTGCAATGCATCTTGATTTTTCAGTAATGATATCAAATTATTTGTTCATTATTATCTTTGTCGTTTTTCGCTCAATCGGTAAATTCACCGGAACGATGGTGGGAGCAAAATTATCAAACTCATCTTTATCCGTGCAAAAATACACAGTGGGGGGATTAATACCACAGGGTGGCATAGTGATTGGTCTGGCGTTGGTTATAAAACAAAATCCGGCATTTAATTCAATTTCAGATATAATCCTAAATGTTATTATCGGTGCCACAATTATCCATGAAATAATTGGGCCTGTAGTTTCTAAAATGGCCCTTGAGAAAGCAGGAGAAATAACTTAAATAAAAAGGGAAACTCTGATAGATATGTACCAGGACAATATGCAACATTGGCAGCATACCCACGCTTTTGATCAAGACCGAAAATTACCTGGTGAGACTCGTACCATCATCGTCATCGTCATTACGTCTACCATGATGGTGATTGAAATCGTTACGGGGATCATCTTCGGCTCAATGGCTCTATTGGCCGATGGTCTGCACATGGCCTCGCATACGGCTGCTTTGACAATCAACGCGTTTGCCTACATTTACGCCCGGCGCCACGCCCACGACGCGCAATACAGCTTTGGCACAGGGAAGGTCAACGCGCTCGGCGGATTTACCGGTGCGGTATTGCTGGCAATTTTTGCGTTAATAATGGCGTGGGAGAGCATCGATCGAATCATTTCCCCAATCGAGATCGCATTCAATCAAGCCATTTTCGTTGCCGTTCTCGGTTTGATTGTTAACGCCGTTTCGGTCTTCATCCTGGGCCACCATCACGATCAACACGAAGATCATGGTCACGAACATCACAACCACGACCACAACCTCAGGGCCGCACATCTTCACGTCTTGGCGGACGCCCTCACGTCACTTCTTGCGATTTTTGCCCTGCTGGCGGCAAAATACGTTGGTCTGATGTGGATGGACCCGCTCATAGGAATTGTCGGTGCGCTGTTGATCTCACGATGGTCATTGGGGCTGTTGCGTTCCACCAGTGCCGTATTGCTCGACAAACAAGGTCCCAAGCATATCCGAACAAAAATTAAACAATCGATCGAGCACGATGGCAGTCGCGTTGCTGATCTTCATCTTTGGTCGATTGGTTCTGATATCTATGGTGTGATTGTGTCGGTCGTATCACACAATCCGCAGTCGCCGGAACGTTACAAAGCGTCAATTCCCTCAAACCTCGGTTTAGCGCATGTTACAGTCGAGGTCCACCAATACAAGAAAAAAGATATGGACCAGGCAATCTTCTGATCCGCCGCTCGTTGGTTGCTTGAACTCGACAATCCGGTAGAGCGGTTGCGTGATCAAACCCGGTCCGGGGAAAGGGAATGAAGAAGAAATTCGGAAAGTTCCCCAAAGGCCTTGTCCGCACGGGTCCGGGGCCGGGACATGTCCACGGTAAGCACATTCTGAATCCGGCCGGGGCGGGCGGACATGATCACAATCTCATCAGCCAGGAAGACCGCTTCATCCACGCTGTGGGTGACCAGCACAACGGTTTTATGGGTCATTTCCCAGAGGCTGAGCAGCTCCTGCTGGAGCAGGATGCGGGTATGGGCGTCCAGGGCCCCGAAGGGCTCATCCATGAACAGGACGTCCGGTTCATTGGCCAGGGCCCGGGCAATGGCCACCCGCTGGCGCATGCCTCCGGACAACTCGTGGGGAAAGGCGTCTTTAAACTCCGCCATGTTGACCATGTTGAGAAAATCTATCGCATCCCTGTGGCGGGTCTGCTTATCCACACCGGCAAATTCCGGACCAGCCGCCACATTATCCAGGACCGACAGCCAGGGAAAAAGCGAGTACTCCTGGAAGACCAGCCCGATGTCGGCACCGGGCTTTGCCACTGGATCGCCTTTGTAGAGCACCTGGCCCTGGCTGGCCTTTTCCAGGCCCGAGGCGATGCGCAGGATGGTGGATTTCCCGCATCCCGAGGGGCCCACAATGCAGGTAAAGGACCGGGGGCGGATGGATAGATTGATATCGTCCAGGGCCGGCAGCTGGTCACCGGATTTTGTGGCAAAGGACTTGGACAGCCCCTGGATGTCGATGATGGGGGTGTCGCTCATGGGGTGGTCTGCCTCTGCCAGGAAAATTTTTGTTTTTCAACGCGGCGGAAAACCATATCCATGAGGGCCCCGACGCAGCCGATGGAAATCATGCCGGCGATGACGATATCTGTGGAGGCCAGGGTAAAGGCATGGGTGATCATGTAGCCGATGCCGGACAGGGAACCGGGCAGCATTTCTGCCGAGACCAGGCACATCCAGGCAATGCCCAAACCGATGCGCATACCCGTAATAATGGCAGGCATGGCCGCCGGGATCAGAATTTTTCTGAAAATCTGGCTCTGGCCGGCCCCCAGGACCCGGGCAGAATCAAGGAGGGTGGCGTTAACGCTGCGGACCCCGTGGATGGTGGCGGTAAGGATGGGGTAAAAGGCCCCCACAAAAATGATAAAGAGCATGGAGAACTTGATGTTATTCAGATAGACATACCATTGTCCGGTTTCCACCCCGGTCATGGTGGCCAGGCTGGAGATACCGAACCAGGCCATGACCAGGGGAACCCAGGCCAGGGGCGGGATGGGCCTGAACAGGTTCAAAAATCCGTTAAAGGCCTTGAAGACCATGCCGTAATACCCCATGACCACTCCCAGGGGGATGGCGATGGCGACCGCTAATGCATACCCCAGCAGGACCCGGACCAGGCTGACCAGGACATTGCTGGTGAGCGACCCCATGCTGATCAGGTCCTCAAAGGGATGGGCCAGAATATACAGCACTTGGTCCATGGGGGGCAGGATCACCTGATTATGGACCCGCGCCGCCATCCATATCCAGCACAGCACCAGGAGGACGGGGGCCAGAAGAGGAAGGGCAAAGGAAAAAAATTTCATATCATGTAACCGGTTCAGTGGACCGGGATATCCCGGCCCACGAATCCGTCCTATTTGGCCAGGCTCTTTTTCACAAAGGAAAAATCGTAGAGAATCGGAGTGGCGGCCTTCAGGTCCTTGCCCTTCATCTGCCCCTTGAACTTGTTCATGCTGTTGAGCATGGTCAGGAACACGTCCTCGCCCTTGAGCCAGTTGGGGCTAGGATTTGTGGTATAAATAATGCTGGATTTTTCGATGGCTTGGGCCGGTACACCGATCCAGGCGGCGGAAATTTTGGCGGCCGCTGTCTTATGGGCATTGCTCCAGCCGGCGGCATCGGTCATCAAATCGGTCATGGCCTGGATAATCCCAGGATGGTCGGCAATGAGTTTGTCGCTGGCCCCCATGACGCAGCAGGGAAAATCAACCCAGTCGCCCTTGGGGGGAAGGTCCCGGGAGTCCAGGCCGATATGCCCGGCATTTTTGTACTCGGCCACG
>DATFIL010000297.1:0-2762 GCA_035270145.1 Desulfobacter sp.
CTGGCAGGGCATCCGGTCGTGGGCGATCCCCGGTACGGCTCCCCCAGAGCCCTTGAATTCTTAAAAACTCAAAAGCAGTTTAACGCCATGGGCCTGCACGCCTGCTTCCTTAAGTTCAGGGACAAGGGCAAGACCATCACCCTGGAGCTGCCGGATCTGCCCCCGGAAGTTGCACGACTGTTTGAAGAGGACAAAGCATAGACTTGCAGCCGCTTGTTGCATGATTTTAATTAAGTCTGAATAGCGTCTTCCAAGAGGTCTGTTACACATTTATTCAGGCTTTTGCCCTCTGCTGAGGCTCTCGCAGCAATCTCGGCGTGTAATTCTGGAGGAACTCGCAAATTAAACTTACCAGAATATTCCTTATACGGATTAAGGCCTTCCTCTTCACACATCTCAAGGAAAACTTTCAAAGATATCTTACCTTCTTTCTTGAGTTCATCAATATTGGTGGCATAAAAATCAGCTCCACCATTTAAGCCAACAAATTCTCCCCGAAATTTATCTAAAACAGGATCGTATTTAATAATCGCCTTGTAGCCGTCTATACTCATAATATTCATCATGGCTTCACCCCATTTCTTTCCAACCATTTTCGAATACTTGAAACTGCTCCTTTGTCTGTGTCAGGAGACGGATGAGGTCTATGAAAGACTTGAATCTGTCCAAATAAAATGACACCTATTCGGGAACCTTCTCGCTCTTTAATCTTGGCACCTAAACCTTTAAATAGAGATTCAATATCAACCCATTTTATATTTCCACTGACAGGCCGCGAAAAAATTTGCTCCAAGATCTTTTGGTGTTTTCGCTTCATGAATATATAGTACCACATTTTAGTACTACGTCAATAGTACCTGGTGTTTTTTTGATATAAAAAAGTGGGGTCACATCTTGATGAATGATTAGGTCACGTGAATCACTCATCAAGATGTGACCCTATTCCCGCAGGATGAAAACAGCAGATTGCTTGCCGGACGTGCTTTTGCGGAGAAAGCCGGTAGGCCGAGGACTGGGGTGTCTAAAAACCCGCTTTTTGTGCCTCTTTATTATTGCTGTAAAAGATTAAAATCCCTGCCTTCAAATTCAGGAGGGTATCATTTTGACAGCAGTTAAAAATATGCCACCTGTGTGATGGCGATTGCCCGATCCATGACATCCCTTGTTGTTGATTCAAGGATTTGATATATCTGCGCCGGAGAATAACAATGGCGGAGATAAGATTCATTGACGGACAGGAATAAAGAACAACTGATTGTTTCGGTCATGCCGGATCAGGTCTTGGTGCTTGAATGGGAAACGGTCAAACACACGGTTTCCCCGGACCGGGCACAGTGCCTGCAGGAAATTGCCCAAAGCGCGGAAGCCCCGGGGAACGACTGGCTGTACGACCTGGGGTTTAAGCAATTTCCCTGGGATTTTTCAGCGTCCCTGGACTATTTTCAGCGGTTTTCCCGCTGTTTTGTCCGGGCGCTGTTAAAAACGGCCGAACTTGAGACGTTAAGGCAGGACGCTGTCATCGACCTGCCGCCGGGGCTTGTCAGCGATTTTATTTCAGCCTGTCCCATGATGGCCGGGGCTGAATATGTAACCGCCGGCATGCTCGAAGGGCTGTGGCAGGGGTTTAATGTGGCGTTTGCCCGTGACATCAAAGCGTTCAAGGGCCGGGTCAGCGACTATTTCCGGGAAAAAAACCCAGATCTTCACCCGGCGGGCCGGGTGTTTTTCCATCTGGTGGAAAATAAAAATTCAGACCTGCCTTTTGCCTTTATGGCCACCTATTCCGCAGGCATGGGGGCCAATGGAAAACCCAAGCACCTGCCCCTGAAACATGCCATCGAAACCCATGACGATGATGAGCTTCTGACCCTTTTGTCCACGGTGTACAAGGCGGCAGAAAAAAGCCGGATCGTGGCGGATCTCATTGAATCCGGCGAATTGTTCCATCCCCTGGCCTGGGACGGGGATGAGGCCTTTTGCTTTCTCAAGGAGATCCCGGATTATGAGGCCTGCGGTGTGCTCTGCCGGATCCCGGACTGGTGGAAACAAAGCGCTGCCACCCCCCGGGTGACCATCTCCATGGGGGATAACAAACCGACCATGGCCGGGCTGAATGCGCTGCTTGATTTCAACGCCAGTGTGGAATTAGGCGGTCTGGCGTTATCCAGGCAAGAAGTTGAAACCATCCTGGAGCAAAGCCAGGGCCTGGCGTTTATCAAAAACAAATGGGTGGCCGTGGACCCGGAAAAGCTGAAACAGGCTCTGGAAGCCTGTAACCGGATTGAGGATCTGGCGGCCTCGGGCATGACCCTGGGAACAGCCATGCGGACCCGGTTGGCCCCGGAAAAAATGCTTGGCCGGGGCAAGGCCGGCCAGGTGGATATCAATGTATCCAGCGGAACCTGGCTGACATCCGTACTGGAAAAGATGACCCACCCGGAACAGGTGGAGCCGGTGGTGCCGGGCAAAGGCTTTAAGGCAAAATTGCGGCCCTACCAGTCACAGGGCGTAGATTGGCTGAACTTTTTGGCGTCTTACGGATTCGGGGCCTGCCTGGCCGATGATATGGGCCTGGGAAAAACCGTCCAGATCCTGGCATGGTTGAGCACCTTTTCTAAAACCGGCAAACGCCCGGCAAGTCTTCTGGTGGTGCCGGCCTCTCTGATTTCAAACTGGCAGTCGGAAATCAACCGGTTTCTGCCCGGCCTTAAAACCTGTGTGGCCCACCCCGGTTTTACATCATCGGATACACAGCCCGACAA
>DATFIL010000298.1:0-4150 GCA_035270145.1 Desulfobacter sp.
AGATCATCCATGAACAGGGTTAACGCACTGCGGATTTCAGGGGGTAGATGATCGGCTCTGCGCCATCTGGTTTCTCCCGGGCGGCCGACAGTGGATTTTTGTCCCAGAATAAGCTGGGCAAAATCCCCAAGGCAGTCAGCAGCACCCGATATCAGGTCCATGCCCACAATGGCACAGGGGACAGTTTGTTCCTCCGGTGCCGGCATAAAACCCACCGTATGACTGCCGGATTCGGCCGTATAAGATTCCACAAGGATTTGGGCGTTGATGCCGCCAAACCCAAAGGCAGATACTGCGGCTCGCAAAGGCTGGCCCTCGATGGTAGCCGCCCAGGTAGCGGGTGCGTCCTGGACCCTGACACCGGTATGCTTAAAAGGGGAGTCATCGGGCAGGGCATTGAAATTGTTGGATGGGGGCAGCAGCCCCTGGTTCATGGCCATGACCGTTTTAATGAATCCGGCCGCGCCGGCACCGGTCAGCAGATGGCCAATGTTGGACTTTACCGAACCAATGGACAAGGCCGTGTCCATGCACCGATATTTTTCGAGCATCTGCATGATACTGTGAATTTCCACCTGATCCCCCTTGGGGGTTCCGGAACCGTGGCATTCCATGTACTGGATATCGTCAAAAGACCAGCCTGCCATGTCAAAGGCACCGGTCATGGCCCGGACCTGGCCTTCACTGGCCGGAGCCACCAGGTTGCCTTCAATATCGTTGCTCACCCCCCATCCTTTTATCACAGCATGGATAGTGTCTTGGCAGGCCAGGGCATCGTCCAGGCGTTTAAGCAGGACCAGGCCGGCACCTTCTCCCACCACCAGACCATCGGCATCCCGGTCAAAGGGGGCGCACCGGCCCGTAGGGGACAGGGCCTGGAGCTGGGTAAAGCCCACCTGGGTGTAAAGGGACTGGGGCCGGGATACCCCGCCGGCCACCATGGCGTCCACATTGCCTGACAGCAGTTGTTCACAGGCAAGCTTTATGGAAAACAGGGAAGAGGCACAGGCGGCATCCAGGGTGAAACTGCCGCCGGTCAACCCCAATACCCTTGCCAGAATTGACGCAGGGGCCGACAGCATGCCGACGCCCCAGGCCTGTTGCCGGGAGGGCATTGCAGGCTTTGATGCCATAAAAAGATTGCGGGTCAGCTGTGATGCCCCCGGCGTGGGCAGGGCAATGGCAGCAAGTACAACCCCTGTGCGCGTCCGGTGTTCTTTGGCAAGCCGGGCATTGGTCATCAGATCAATGCCGGCGGCAAGGGTTAAATGGTGTACCGGGTCCAGAGCGTGGAAAAAATCACTATCCAGACCATGCCCGGCCATGTCTGCCTGGCAAAAGTCCAAATTGGAAGGATTGAATACGGATTGGGAAATCAGCCCTGCAAACCGGCTGCAGGCCCGGTCCGGCAACGGGGTGCCGGACCGGTTGTCCACCATGATATCAGGCGGAACTCCCCAGCGGTCCTGGGGTACCGGGATTACGCTGGATTTTTTCGCCATGACATTGGCAATGAACTGTTGGGTATCACAGGCGCCGGGAAAAATACCGGACATGCCGACCACAGCAATATCTACGCGTTTCAAATTCATGGAGCCCCATATAGATGACCCGGAAAAAGATTGCAAGACAGCTTTGTAAAATTTGTGTAAAATGCCCGGCAGGGTCATCAATTTGGCGATTGTGAAGTGCTTTTTACTGCAGCATTAGTTTCATGCCTTGGAAAATTGAACGAAAAAGAAGAAAGCAGGTAAACACAGACATGCCGGAGCAAATTAACATATCTATTTTTCCTGATTTGCGGCGCTCCTCATACCCAAAGAGAAATGCCAGGATAAAGCCTGCGGCAAACCCGCCGCCATGGCCCCAGTTGTTGATATTCGGCAGGATCAGTCCAATCAGCACCAGGCTGAAAATCCAGGACTTGGTTTGGTCAAATACCATTTTTCCCCAGCTACCACCCCGGGACCAGCCAAAATAAAACAGGGCACCGATCAGTCCGCAAAGACCGGCAGAGGCCCCAATGGTCACAGGGACACCGCCCAGGCAGGAGAGAAAAAAACCACCGGCACCGGAAAGGATATAGATGGATAGCATCCGGTAGAGCCCGAATTCCTTTGTCGTGAGCGGGGCAAGGGTGTGAAGCGCCATCATATTGAAAAGAATGTGCAACAGGCTGCCGTGCAACCAGTTTGCGGTGAAGATGCTGCTCCAGTCATTGGTATAAGCCAAGGCCATGGTCCCGGAGGCGCCAAGAAAAATCAGGGCATCAATGGACGGTGCCAGGGCGGTTAAGGGGTTCAGGGTAAAATGAAGTCCCCGGGAGAACAGCAGGGACACAGCATACATGATCACGTTGATCCAGATTATGGTCTGTATCGTGGATTTTGTCTTATCTATCATAGTGAGAAAAGAGGCCTGTTTTTAGCGCTTGTTTGGTAATTTAAGTTAGGGTACGCAGCCGATTCATCAATTACCAAAAAAGCGTTTAGAGATCAGTGAATGGTGATATTTTCTATTTTTACGGCAGCCAGATACTCTTTAACCGCCCCCAGCGTCAAGGCAAACATCTTGGTTCCGGAAAGAATAACCATGGGATCATCCGGGGTCCCGCAGGCATTGGCAAACACAGGCCCCATAATACCGGTGGGATCGGCGTCTTTGGCCTGGTTTTCCTGCATCTGCTTCACAAAGGTATCCAGGCGCTCCTTAAGTATGCCAAAATAATCAACCTGGGTGCCTGTGGTGGTCTCCGTCAAGGTTGACACATTGTTGGAAATCTCGCGGATTTGTTCCCAGAATGCCTGGGTCAAAGGTGTCTTGTTAATATCTGTTGCCGGCATGTAAAAGGCAAGTCCCCACCCCACACTCAGGATCTTAAGAATGGCCAGTTCATATTCCAGACGGTTCAGGTCTATGGGGTGCCCTTCGGGAATTGTACCTAAAAGCGATTTAATGTCAGCCCTGTCAATGGCAAAGGCCGAAAGGTTTTCGGCCGCCTGGTCCACGGTAAGGGTGCCTGCCGGGTTCTCTTGCATTTCGGAAGATCGTCCTTTGTCTGTATTCATTTGCGTTTTGATTTACCTTTACGCCATATCAAAATTTAGTTATCTTTAACCTTAAAGAACTAAAATAACAATCCCTTGGTCAAGTGTAAACCCCCCGGAAGGTAATGATATGTTATGAATATTTATCAAGAAGCTGCCAAAAAAATTATTGATTCACACTATTGTGTCGCCTTTACCGGCGCCGGTATTTCCGTTGAAAGCGGTATCCCGCCGTTCAGGGGTAGAGACGGGCTGTGGAATAAATATGATCCGATGACCTTTGAAATTGATTATTTTCTCGAGGACACGGCCAGGTCCTGGGAGATCATCAGGGATATCTTTTATGATTTGTTTGGTCATGTCCTGCCGAATACCGCTCACTATGCCCTGGCAGAGATGGAGCAGCGGGGCCTGTTAAAATCAGTCATCACCCAGAACATTGACAACCTGCACAGGGATGCCGGTAACAAAGAAGTTTATGAATTCCACGGGTCATTAAAACAAATCATCTGCCTGCACTGTGGGCAAAAAATGAATGTGGCCCAGGTGGACATGACTCATCTCCCCCCCACCTGCCTGACGTGCGGTGGCTTGATGAAACCTGATGTGGTGTTTTTCGGGGAAGCCATTCCCGAATATGCGGCTTTCAAGTCCATTGATGCGTCTCAGAAAGCGGACTGCATGATACTTATCGGCACCACAGGCACGGTGGCCCCGGCCAACACGCTTCCTTTCCAAGCCAAGGCCGGCGGCACCACTATTATAGAAATCAACCCGGATCCGTCGGAATATACCGACCAGGTAACGGATATATTTATCCAGGATAACGCCACAAGGGCCATGGAACATCTCATGGAAGCCATTGATGAGCTTGTCTGATGCCTGATCGTAAATAAATTTATACTTAGTTTTGCTCTTAATCGTGCTCCTGCTCTTGCTTCAGAGTATGAATTCCGCCAGGAGCAAAATTAAGAGTAAGAACAAGAAAAGGAGAAAAACATGCCTGACGACTGTCTTTTCTGTAAAATTGCAAACCATGAACTTCCCAGCGATATGCTGTATGAAGACAGCGACTATGTGGTGTTCAGGGATATCCATCCCCA
>DATFIL010000299.1:0-4347 GCA_035270145.1 Desulfobacter sp.
CCAAAAGCTGTGCCAGTTTTGCCCTCTGTGAGGCTTTCTCTCCACGTTCTGCGACGTTATGCGCTTCGTCAATGACGATGATATCCCAATGGGCATTTTCCAAATGGACGCGGTATTCGTTGTCCTGTTTCAAGGTATCGACACTGATAATGGCTTTGTCATAATAATGGAACGGGTTATGATTGGTGGGAATGTGGTTCCGCACCCGCTGGAGTCCGACAGAATCCAGGCGGGTCAAGGGGATGGTGAACCTGGACCACATCTCTTTCTGGAACTGGGTCAAAAGGCTTTTAATGGCCACAACCAGGATCCGCCTGCCCTTGCCCCGACGGATCAATTCAGAAAGCAGAATCCCGCTGGTTATGGTTTTACCCAGGCCCACCGCATCTGCTATTAATATGCGCTGACGTGGCTGAGCCAGGGCATGGGCCGCCGGCTTCAACTGGAATGGCAATACATCCATGGCCGCCTTGTGCCCGACATAAAGACTGTCGTCGGTGGGCGGTGTCTTCTTCAGAAGGCTTTCGATATACAGTCGGCTTTCCCTGTATCCCGGGGACTCATCCACGACAAGGGTCGTATCAGCCGGATCCAGCATCTTAATCCCTTTTCCGACACCGGCCTCGGCATCAGATAAAAAAATGGCCTCTTTGTCTTTCACCAGTTCGGATATACCGACTACATGAAGGGCCTGCCCCTGGGTCTCTGTTTTATCCACCCGTCGGACAAGCCACTCTGCGTCCCTTACTTCAATGCGGGCACCCGGTGCAACCAATATTTGTGCTGCGGTCATATATTTCAGCTCCAAATCAATGAGAACAGGATTCAGTATGATTTCCCCAGTGCTGATTATCAAATCCATGAGCAATATAAAAGGGCTTTTGGATATATCTGTTACAACATATTTTGAGGATTAAAAATTTTTTCCAACGCCGGAGTTGGGCAAATTAACAAAAACTGGATCATCGAGTTTTAGAATTGCTGTTGCCATGTTCAATAACTTGAGTTAGCCTCACGCATGATATAGGTATGCAAAAATTTCAAATATGCTTTTAGCAGGATGGAAGTTATGGAAAGATATCTACTGGTTATTGTGGTGGGGACTATTGGTGGCCTTTTGGCACAACGCTTTAATCTTCCCGGTGGGGCCGTTGTCGGGTCTATGATATTCACTGGGATTACGGTTCTGTTTTTACCCAAGGGGATTGCGCTGCCGGCATCTGTGCGCACAGGCATACAAATCATTCTGGGCATCACCCTTGGAATCTCTGTTGACCGCTCTCTTTTGACTTTGGGGGTCAAGATAATGCCCATGGCAATTTTAAGCACCATTATTCTTTTGACGGTGGCCGTGTGCATGGCGCTTCTGGCGAATAAGCTTGGGCTGGTGGATTTTGGTACGGCCCTGTTCGGCTTTTCTCCAGGGGGAATGACGGGCATGGCCATTTTAGCCCAATCGGAAAACCATAACGGTTCTTTTGTGGCATTTTTTCATTTGGTGAGAATATTCACCCTTTTTATCGTCATTCCGCTGCTCGTAAAGGTGGTGCTGTATTTACAACAGAAAGGGTTTCCCCTGTAACTCGATGATCAAATTTTTGTTAATTTGCCCAACTTCGGCGTTGGAAAAAATTTTTAATCCTCAAAATATGTTGTATATGCTTCCGGTTAAAAATTATTTCCGCCTTGAATTTGAACAAATTCCCTAAAAATTTGATGATCGAGTGTAAGGGCCATGGCCCTAATTTTAGGGTTCAAATATGTTGTCGCTTTTTGCATCCCATGCCTTGGTGATAAATCCCTGGCGGCCGGAACCCATCTGGTAGTATTTATACTGCACCGGATTTTTTTTATGGTAGTCCTGGTGGTAGGTTTCGGCAGGGAAAAATTGAGCTGCCTCTACCACTTCCGTGGCCACAGGGGATTTAAATATTTTTGCATCATTGATCTTTTGGATCATATCAAGGGCCTGCTGTTTTTGTTCCTGGGTATGGTAAAATACGGCTGACCGGTACTGGCTGCCGCGGTCCATAAATGACCCGCCTTCATCTGTGGGGTCAATCTGTCGGAAAAAAACAGCTAAAAGCGCGTCATAGGATATCAGATCGGGATCATAGGATATCTGGACCACTTCGGCATGGCCTGTGCTGCCCGTGCATACATGCTCGTAGCTTGGATTGTCCACATGGCCGCCCATGTACCCGGATACAATGTTTTCAATCCCTTTTGTGCCGTCAAATGCCGATGCGATGCACCAGAAGCATCCGCCGGCAAAGGTAGCGGTTTGTGTCATAACTGTCTCCTATGTTGTTTAATTCTCATCAGTTGCCGCTTTTTTTTCTTCGAGTTCTTCCCAGCGAGAATAAAGCGATTGGACCACGGACTGGGCCTGCTCCAGTTTTTTACAGGTGTCTGCCAGAAGGTCAGTGTCCTGGATGACGTCAGGGTGCTGGACATCTTCAGAAAGATCTTCAACACGTTGTTCAGCATCCAGAATTTTTTCTTCTATATGTTCCAGTTCATATTTGTCTTTAAAGGAAAACAACCGCTTTTTGGCCGGGGCGGGTTTGGTTGTCTTTTTTTTATTTTTTTCCGCCACAGGCTGCCGGGCTTTTTCCCGGGCAGTCCGGGCCTTGAGAATCTGGTTGAAATTTCTGTAAAATTGGGGCGTTTCTGTGTTATCCAGGTAGAGCATGCGATGGCAGACCCGGTCCATAAGATACCGGTCATGGGAGACAATGATCACTGCGCCTTCAAATTCTTTGATGGAGGTTTCCAATACTTCCAGGGAGAGGATGTCAAGATCATTGGTGGGTTCGTCTAAGAGCATCAGATCACAGGGCTGCCGCATGATTTCAGCCAGAATGATTCTTGCCTTTTCCCCGCCGGAAAGCCGTCCTACCGGCATGTCCAGCTGGTCAGGCATGAAAAGAAATCGTTTGGCCCAGGAGGCCACATGAATGGGCCGGCCCTTGTAATTTATAGAATCGCCGCCTGCCGGATTCAGCGCATCCCGCAGGGTCATTTTCGGGTCCAGTTGGGTGCGTTCCTGGTGGTAGGTGGCTGTTTTAAGGTTCTCCGCCCATTTTACAGTTCCCTGGTCCGGTTCCATGCTTTGTTCGATCAGGGACAAAAAAGTGGATTTGCCGGATCCGTTATCCCCGACAATGCCAAGACAGAAACCCGGCCCCAGTTCAAAGGTAATGTTGGAAAACAGAATTCTGTCCTTAAATCCCTTGGTCAGGTTATGCACCCTGAGCAATTTTTTTGTCTGGCGTCCTGTGCCGGAAAAATCAATGTCCATCCGGGCGGTCTGCCGGTTTCTGGCCTTGATTTCAGACAGTTCTTTGCGCAGGTCTTCTGCCTGGTCAATCCGGTATTTGGCCTTGGTGGTTCTGGCCTTGGCTCCCTGGCGCAGCCACTGGTCTTCCCTGCGCATTTTTGATGCCAGGGAGGACTGTTTCTTTTCCTGGGCTTCCAGGTATTTGTCGCGCTCCTGTTCAAATTTGTGATAATTGCCCTGGATTTTAAAAACACCGCCCTGGTAGTATCGGGCAATTTCCATGGTGTGGGAACACACCGTTTCAAGAAATGCCCGGTCATGGGAGACGGCCACAAAAGAAAACCGTGCTGTTAAAAGCATCTGTTCAAGCCATAAAATTCCGGCAATGTCCAGATGGTTAGTGGGCTCATCCAGTAAAAGCAGGTCCGGTTCCAGGCAAAATGCCCGGGTAATGGCAAGCCGCTTGCGCCAGCCGCCTGACAGCTCTTTTGTCTTTATGGCCGCATTGGTAAAACCACCTAAACCTAAGGCTCGGTTTACCCTGCGGTGGCGTTCTTTTTCCTGCAGATCCAGGGATGCCAGACTGTTAAACAAGACCTGCTCAACAGAAAGCGCTGTGTCAAATTCATCTTCCTGGGCAAGATAGACCAGGCATTGGCCGGGCTGGACACTTATTTCTCCTTCGTCCGGGGTGCTGAGACCACAGATGATTTTTAAAAGGGTGGACTTGCCGGATCCGTTCATCCCGATCAGGCCAAGTTTTTCTCCGGGTTTTATATCAACGCTTAACCCTGTGAATAAGGTGTCGTCACCATATGCTTTGCACAGTTCTTTTACAGACACTAAAACCGTCATCAGGATCTGTCCTCCTGGGCCTGGGATGGTTTGAGGCGGCGGTATACCCGTATCATTTTAATCGTGCAAACCAGGACTAAGGTCATGCTGATCAGAATAATAAAACTTGCGGCAAAAAAGGTCATGATAAAGCTGAACGGATCATTTAAACCATAAGCGCCCCGGATAAGATCAACACCGAAAACAAGAAAAAAAAGGGAGATTAAGAT
>DATFIL010000300.1:0-2537 GCA_035270145.1 Desulfobacter sp.
AGGCCCAGGTGATATCTGACAACCGGGTTGTCCGGTATTTTTTCCAGGCCGTCCAGAAACTGGGCAACGGCATTTCCGTACAACCCTTTTTTATAATATGCAAATCCCAACGTATCCATTATGCTGGGATCTTCCGGATAAAGGGCTTTGGCTTTCCGGGCCAGGGCCAGGGCTTCATCCAATTTATCCGTGCGGGCGGCGAGATGGTAGGCCAGGTTGTTGGCGGCCGCCGCATAATCAGGGTTTATATCAAGGGCTTTCCGGTAGTGGCCTTCTGCAGTGTCAAAGTCTTTTTCCGCTTCATACAGCACGGCCAGCAGCATATGAGGAGAAGCACTTTTTTTATTTTTGGAAATTATTGTTTTATATTGTTGTTTTGCACGTTCAAGATCTTTGCGGGCCAGGTAGATCTTTGCCAATTCATTATAGGGCGCTAAATAATCCGGCGAAATATCAATCGCTTGTTTTAATTCGGATTCGGCACTGTCCATATTTTTTTCAGCCAGATATATTTTAGCCTTGATCGTATGAATAACCGCAAGAAGCTTATCATCGTCTTTAAACGTTTGCATCTGCCGGGTGCAAAGATCATGTGCTTTTTCAAAAGATTTTTGTGCCAGTGCATTTCTGACCCTCAGATTAAACACATCAAGCAGCTTGTTGTTCAATGAATAGGCCTTTTCAAGCAAAGAATCTGCCTGGTCAAATTGTCTCATACCCGATTTCAGGTAAGCCAGGCGGTAATATCCGGTTGGGTTGTCCGGATTAAGTTTAATCATATACCGGTAATCATTTTCAGCATCCTTGAATTTTTTCAAGGCCATGTATGCATTTGCCCGGATCAGAAGGGCCCGGTAAAGGTTGGGGTTGAGCCTGAGCGCCTCCGTGGTTTGTTCCACGGTAAGTTCATAAGAATGCTGACGGAAATATATCTCCGACAGCAGCATTTTAGCTTTTATATAATCCGGTTTCAGTTCAACGGCCTTATTTACAGATGCGGCGGCTTGATTTGGGTCTCCAAGACCTATGTAGCATAACCCTTTGAAATATTGGACTCTGTGGGAATTGGGCTCATCTTTCTCAAGCGCGGAAAGAATTCGCAATGCCGGCTGATACTCTTTTTTGGAAATCAGAATTTCGCCCTTCAGCATCCTGGCAGAGGCAAGCCCGGGGCGTTTATTCATGATCTCTTTAAGTTCTTTTTCGGCTTCATCTTTCTTTTTATTCCTGTAAAGAAACCGGGCCAGAACCATGCGCGTATTCATATCGTCAGGATCAATGGCACACGCGTTTCGGTACAGGTCAAGGGCCTGTTCCTTTTTCCCGGTAAGGTTGTAGAACCCGGCAAGGATAAGCAGGGGACGGCTTTTATCCGGCTGGATTTCAACCGCTTTTTTGTAAGCGGCTTCAGCTTTTTCCATGTTCCTTGTTTTTAAATAAAAATTGCCTAATATAATTCGGTGTCCGGCATTTTCCGGATGTTCGGCGGCAGAAATATTGAGCTGCTCTTCTGCTTTGTCCAGCTGTTTTAGGGCAATATAGAACTGTGCAAGGACAATCCGGGGTTGGGTGGTATCCTCTGCAGAAACCACGGCTTTCTGCAGAAGGGCTTCCGCTTCGTCAAACTTTTTTTCTTGTGCTTTTATGCCTGCTATTGCATGAAGACTGCCCACATGATCATCTTTTATTTCAAGAATTTTCTCAAAGATGGCCCGGGCCTCATCAACCTGGTTTCTTTGGGCCAATATCCTTCCTTTGAGAAACAATGCATCTATATTTGAGGGCTCTTTTTCCAGAATTTTATCTATACGTGTCTGGGTTTCTGCAAGGTTTTTATTCAAGAAATAAAATTTCGCCAGGGTCCCTAAGGCTTCAATGTTGTCAGGGTCTTTTTTTTCCACTGTTGAAAAAACGGAAAATGCCTGTTTCACCTGGCCGAGCTTCATAAAGGTGTTACCCAGTTTCATCAGGGTTGGGATGTCCGTATCGTCTATTTGAAGGGCATTTTTAAATTCTATTTCCGCCTTTTTATATTCCTCGGCTTCAAAATAATTATTCCCTTTCTGGATATGGGCTGCTTTTTTGTCCGCTTTGCTTGAACAGCTGCACAGGGAAGTCAGCACGATGAGTAATACCAGGATGATTTTGGAACAGGTTTTCATGAAATAGTCTCCGCCATTATTGAAAAAAATGAGTATTACAACCTATGGCTTTTTAAATTATATTGTGATAACGCTTGGGAGTTCAACTACCTTTAATATTATGGGATACAGAGACTTGTCAATTAAAAATTTTTTTCTAAAAATAAGGCGTTTCTGTGTTTTTCCACTTTTTGTAATTGTTTTGGTATTTTGTATGATACCAACCAACGGATATGGGTGGTTTCATCATCCAAAGAGTTCGGGTTTAAAGGAAAACAGAGATGGATTGCCGGTATTTAAGAACAAGCGACCTATATCCAATATAACTAAAACCTATCGTCTTTTACAGAACCGGGCAAAAGAAGAAAAAACGCCCATACTTTATCCCGGCCTGAC
>DATFIL010000301.1:0-4895 GCA_035270145.1 Desulfobacter sp.
AGTATGATGGATCATAAGTACCCAAATCCTTGTTATCACGATCCGTAACAGTATACTTATGAGTTGCCTGAGGATCCATGAGTGATTGCTTCGGAGAAAATGAAGCGAAAGCATTTCCTTCTATGAATAACAAAAAAATAATAATAAAAAATAAACTCAATTTTTTCATAAGCACTTTCCCCTTAAATTCAGATAAGATACGTTTGTATCGAATTAATGGATTCGCTTACAAATGAAACTTTTTATTTTCATGTCAACCAGCGTGTACTTTTACACCGGTGTTGACAATTTCACTTTGCTTATCCAGTATCCCTTTCCTCTCAGCCATTTTTTTCATTACAAAAAAACTGGATTCCCCGTAACTTTTAAGCAACCCTTCTGTTCCTTTATTTTGGCTTTCCGTCCCTGACTCTCATCAAGTTTGGCTTTGACTGCTAAAATTTTAAATTTATTAAAGCAAATTATATACCACCATTCACCTTAAAGCAACTTATGCCCCATTAAAAAAAATCTCTATAAGATCAAATAGATAGAACACGCCTACACTGTCCATCCTGGTGACCAAAATTAAGTAACCCCCAGAACTGTGGTATTTATTTCACCATAGTATGGTATTTATTTTACATACCATGCCGCAATTTATATCATAATTTACACATGCCCGCTTACCTGCCGGGTGTCAGGGCAAAAAATTATGCCCCTTTGTGCCTTTGTGTGAGAATAATCTTTAATTGAGATCCCGGCACCATTCTGATATATCTTGCCTTATCATGGCATATATTAATAAACAGATGCTCACAGCAGTCGTCGCTGATGAACACGGCAATATTTTTGAACTGGACGGATATGCGGCCGCAGGTATGTCCGGCAATGATTTTTTTATTTTAACAAAATCCGGTACCTGCCCCATGCCCCAGGGCAGTGAATTGATGCTGCTGCCCGACAGAGCCCCCATTGTATTCAACCTTGTCAAAGACCGGTTTGAAACGCTTGAAACCAATCCCTTCCAGCCTGACCAGCGCATTTATCCGGTGGGGGTGTTCAACTCCCCGGGGTATGTGAACCTGCATTTCTGCGCCTATGATGATTTTGGCATGGATACCCAGTTACCTCTTTTTTCCTATGGTGCCGTTGGGTTTGGCAAAAATGATTTCCGGTCCGCCGCCCTTCAGGTGGATGATGAACCCCGGCAGGATCTGCGGTTGATGCCCATTGCACAGGTGCAACGGGGGGTTGAAAAATACAGGAAAAAATATCCGGACAACCGGCTGATGCGCCACCTGGAAAAATGTGCCCTGGAATACGGGTGCCCGGCCGGTAAAAATTTTTTTCTGGGCCGGTATGAAGCCCCACTGCCCACCTCCGTGGCCTGCAACGCCCGGTGTCTTGGGTGCATTTCCCTTCAAACGGACAATGACCTTTGCGCCTGCCAGGACAGAATATCCTTTATTCCTGATCCGGAAGAGATTGCAGGCGTGGCCCTGGAACATATCCTGAAAGTTGAAAAGGCCGTGGTCAGTTTTGGCCAGGGGTGTGAGGGCGAACCGTTAACCTCGGCAGATGCCATTGAAAAAGCCATTGTCCTGATCCGGGAAAAGACCGACAAGGGCACCATCAACCTGAACTCCAATGCGAGTTTACCCGACCGGGTGGAACGTCTGTGCCAGGTTGGCCTGGACAGCATGCGCGTGAGTATAAACTCGGTGCGTAAAGACTGTTATACCGCCTATTTTCGTCCAAAATCCTATTGTTTTGAAGATGTTGTGGACAGTATTAAACGGGCCAGGGCCAAGGGGCGTTTTGTGGCAATCAATTACCTGAACTGCCCGGGATTTACAGATTCCCAAGCGGAAAAACAGGCGCTGTTTGATTTTATCCGGGATACGGACATCAACATGATCCAGTGGCGCAACCTCAATTTTGACCCCCGGCACTATATCCGCATTATGGAAAATGCTGCTCCGGGCGGGTCTCCCTCGGGCATGGCAAATTTGATAAAAGCGTTGCGTCAAACCTTTTCCCATCTCATCCACGGCTATTTTAATCCACCCAGACGGTAATTTTAAATAATATCATTGAAAAACCGTGCTTAATTTGCTTTAACCTATGGTTTACAATTATTTAATGGCATTTTAACCCGTTAAAAAAGGACAGCATGTTACCCGATATCAGCGGCATCATTATAATAGCCGGCAATTACGGCAGCGGTAAAAGTGAGACGGCCGTCAACCTGGCTGCCGTATCCCGGCGGGCGGGCAAACGTGTCAAGATAACGGATCTGGACCTGGTCAACCCCTATTTCAGAAGCAGGGAAGCCCAAAAGCCCCTGGCGGATCTGGGGGTGGAAGTGGTGCTGCCGGACAGAAAATATATGCAGGCGGACCTGCCCATCCTGACCTCGGCCGTGGCCGACATGATTAAAAATCCGGCCCAGGTGACCATTTTGGATGCAGGCGGCGATGATGCAGGGGTGACGGTACTTGCCGCCCTGGCAGATGTGCTGAAAAAAAGCCATGTCAAACTGCTGCAGGTCATTAATCCCCTGCGCCCTTTTACCAATGATGTTCAAGGCTGCCTTAAAATGAAGGCACAGATCGAAGCTGCCGCAAAATTGCCTGTCACAGGCTTGATTTGCAATGCCAATCTTCTTGACGAGACCACGCCGCAAATTATTTATGACGGCTACAATCTGGTGACCCGGGTATCCGAAGCCACCGGTCTGAATATTGAATTTATAACAGCGTCCACCAGGCTTTTGCCCCAACTGGACCCGGAACGGATCCTTTGCCCGATTCTGCCCATTGACCGGTTGCTGGCTCCCCCCTGGATACGCACTTAACACCGAGGAGTACTACTTATAATGGACTATAAACACATTATTGATGCCGAAAGGTGCAAAGGGTGTGGTCTTTGTGTGCATTTCTGTCCCAAAGACGTGCTTGAGATCACCGACAAGGTAAATGCAAAAGGGCATTTCCCAGTTTTTCAGGCCAGACCAGAGGACTGCATTTACTGCGCCATTTGCTGCACCATGTGTCCGGATGTGGCTATAAGTATAGTTGAAGAACAAAGTGCATAATTATTTTTTAAGGATATAAGGATAATGGCTAAAGTCTTAATGAAAGGCAATGAAGCAATCGGCGAAGCCGCCATCAGGGCCGGCTGTCTAAACTATTTTGCATATCCCATCACGCCCCAGTCGGAAGTCGCCGAGTACCTGAGCAAGCGCCTGCCCGAAGTGGGCGGCACGTTTCTCCAGGGAGAAAGTGAAGTGGCGGTCGGGTATATGATTTTCGGGGCCTCGGGTGCCGGAGAGCGGGTCATGACGACCTCATCATCTCCGGGCATCAGCCTGATGAGTGAAGCACTTTCCTATATTGCCGCGGCCCATTGCCCGGCCGTATTTGTCAATATCGTAAGAGGCGGCCCGGGGCTGGGCGGGATACTGCCGTCCCAGGGTGATTATTTCCAGGCAACCAAGGGCGGCGGCCACGGCGACTACCATCTGCTGGTCCTGGCACCGGACGGCGTTCAGGAAGCCGTGGAAATGACCATGCAGGCGTTCACCCTGGCTGAAAAATACAGAAATCCCGTCATGGTCATGGGCGACGGCATGATCGGCCAGATGATGGAACCGGTAGAATTTCCTGATGATTTGAAAACCGAACCCACCAATAAGGATGCCTGGGCCACCAACGGCATGTCCACCCGGAAAAGCAAAACGCCGAACCTGGTGAAATCCCTGTTCCTGGACTCAGTGGAACTGAACCAGAATAACCTGGATCTCAAGGCCAAATACGAGCAGATGAAAAAGGAAGATGTGCAGTATGAGCTGTACAATGCAGACGGGGATTATCAGATCCTGATCGCAAGTTACGGCACCATGAGCCGTGTATGCCGCACCGCCATTGACATGCTCAAGGCCGAGGGTATTGAAGCGGCCATGTTCCGGCCCAAGACCTTGTTCCCCTTTCCTGAAAAACAGGTGTATGATGCTGCAGTGAAAGACAGCTGCAAATGCGTTATCAGCATTGAAATGAGCATGGGCCAGATGGTGGAAGATGTCCAGCGTTGCGTCATGGGCAAAAAACCGGTGGAATTTTACGGGGAGTGCGGCGGTGAAATTCCGTCACCTGAAAAAATCATCGAAATCGTAAAAGAGCTGATCGGGTAGCGCGCCGGTCAAGGAGCGAATAATGGGAAAAACATTTTCTAAGCCAGAGGCGTTAACAGACAATCACACCCACTATTGTCCCGGCTGCACCCACGGTATTGTCCACCGGCTGGTGGCCGAGGCCATAGATGAACTGGGTATCCGGGAAAAAACCGTGGGTATTGCCCCTGTGGGATGCGCTGTCCTGGCATATAATTACATTGACTGTGACTTCCAGGAAGCCGCCCACGGCAGGGCCCCTGCCATGGCAACCGGCGTTAAGCGTGTACGCCCGGATCTGATGGTATTCACCTACCAGGGAGACGGGGACCTTGCCAGTATCGGCATGGGTGAAATCATTCATGCCGCCAACCGCGGGGAAAAAATCACCGTCATCTTTATCAACAATGCCATTTACGGCATGACCGGCGGCCAGATGGCCCCCACCACCATGCCGGGCCAGCGGGCCACCACGGCGCCTGCCGGCCGTGATGCGGCTCAGACAGGCATGCCCATCCGCATGGCCAATCTGATGAGTGAAATTGTGACCCCGGGGTATGTGACCCGACAGGCCGTGCTCAAGCCACAGATGGTGAATAAATGTAAAAAGGCCATTAAAAAGGCATTCGAGTACCAGGTGGCCAACACCTGTTTCAGCTTTGTGGAGGTGATCTCCACCTGCCCCACCAACTGGGGCATGACGCCGATTGATTCCTTGAAATGGGCCGAAGAAACCTTGCTG
>DATFIL010000302.1:0-2930 GCA_035270145.1 Desulfobacter sp.
GAACAGTGAACTTTTTATATTTTCCTGATCAAAAGCGGAATATATCTTTTCTTTTTTAAAAAACATCCAATCCTTAGCCAGATGAACCCTTGTTTCCTTGTCGCGGCTATTTATCCTGCTCAACTGCCGTTGACGCAAAGACCCCTTATTTATCTTAAAATCCCAATAATTTACTAAGTTACTTTCATGTTTTGTTGTGGGTTGCGCCTGGGTGCTGATAGACCGGGGCGCACCCTGGTCGTTATTATTGAACAGGGTGCGGTAATCAGGCAGCGCCACATGGATATCGGCACCTTTTTTATATAAGGAAGAAACAAGCGCGGCGGAAACGTCCGCCAACCCACCGGCCCGCGCCTTCAGGGAGGTCGATGTGGCACTCATTGTTTCCGGCAGATAAGATACTTCCGGCGTTACAAATAGAATTCTGGGTTTTTCAAAATCATGGGGCATTGGGTATTCCTATTATTTTATTTTATTTTCGTTTCCTGTCCTTAACGCTACGAACGATACAAAATGTCCATATTTCATTCGGCTTATGCCATTGCCAAAAGTAAACTAAAGCACCGTAACATTTACGGCATTAGGTCCCTTTTTTCCCTGTTCAATATCAAATTCCACCTTATCCCCTTCATTAAGAGACTTAAAACCGGAACCGTTAATGCCGGAATGATGGACAAAAACATCCGATTTACCGCGATCCTGTGAAATAAAACCAAACCCCTTACTTTCATTAAACCATTTTACTGTTCCGCTTGCCATGTTAGATAATCTCCTTTTTTGTTTAATTACACGCGATCATTAAGTTAGGGCCATGGCGGTCAGGTCGGCCACATGATACGCATCATAAAGACCGGGTCGGTCTCGTTCCAGGGCATCTGCGGCTTCGGAAAGAATATCCACCCCCACGATGGTCTCCGCCCCCATGGCAGACAGGTGCTCACCGACCATGCCGTTGCCGGCCCCAATATCCAGGGCAACAATATCGTCCTGGGCAGGTCCGTTTCCAACGTATTTTTTTAACAGGTCGCAGACCATTTTCGGCGAATTGCACTTGAACATGTCATAAAAAAGCGATTCATAGAGGCCCGGCACCGCGTAAATCCGGTCATAGTCACTGTGATTTGTTTTTTAGATATTCTTTTTTGATGATCATAATTTTTATTTCTATCTTTTCCAGATGTAACAGCCTTACAGGATCTACGGGAAAAGGAACGTCTAAAAATTCCTGAATAAATAAAAAATAACGAGATTGTGATTATAAGTCAATATGATAGAAAACTATAAAAAAAGATATAAATAGACTATTAAAAATAGGCGATCATTCGAAGTAGAACAGGAATGATCGAAGATTTATTTTCGTGTTTTTCAAATTTATTATTACCCGGATATTATCCCGGTGACGAGCGACGGTATGAAAAGAGCCTTCAGGGTTTGCGATATTTCTTTGTTGAATTTTCCGGCATTGATCATCCTTTCGGCCACATATTGAGTAGGGGCAGATATGGAATCTGCCCCTACAGTTTGGATCAAACGATGATCAAGGCCGACTTTCCCGATTTAATAAGTTGGCTGGGGCATATGAATCGCCCTAGGAATTTTTATGGCCCCAAGACATAAAATACCGATGGGTCAGCCTTCTTTTCGCCTGTCAGGATGGCGCGTGTCTTTAACGGCGCCCGGCTCTCCCGTGACGAAATCATTCTGCATGCAGCGAATCACTTCATCGGTTGGCAGCACCTTTGCGACCGTACTGTTTTGAATCCTTATGACGTCTTGCGAACACCGGCAAAAAATTCTTCATGGTCATCTACAGGGTGGACAGAAACGGCATTGAGCAATTCCAGAGACGGCGCAGATGCTGAATATGTTCCGACAACCAATCCAAGCAACCCAAAGAACAGTCCGACGATGCAATATCCTAAATAAGTGCCGGCCATGGCACCGGTACCAAAAATCCAGTCAAAGACAGGCATGTTGTAAGAAAAATGCCACACTTTGTATTCTAAAATAAAGAAAATAAGGGTGGCCAGGCATCCAACAGCCGACCCCACCATAACGCCTCTTAAATTGGCCCGTTGCCAGAAAATTGCATATACAGGCACGGCAACACCGGCGGTTAATACACCCGAAGACAGATAGTAACCATCGGTAAGTGTGGCGCCAATGGAGGGAATCGTATACAGCAATGCCAGGCCGATAGTCGCCAGCACAATCAACAAAG
Source organism: Desulfobacter sp. (assembly GCA_035270145.1). Lineage (GTDB taxonomy): Bacteria > Desulfobacterota > Desulfobacteria > Desulfobacterales > Desulfobacteraceae > Desulfobacter. The sequence continues at coordinate 2,222 of DATFIL010000302.1, forward strand.
AGATTGTTCGGGCCCAAATTACAATTTTTGCTTCGGAAAAGCCCCTGCGTCGATAATACAGTGGTTGCAGCACATCATATGACAGGTTCATGGCACACACGTTGGTGAATGTCGCTATCGTCGACATACTCAGTGCGGCCAGCAGAACGATCAGGAGTACCTGTCCCCAACCAGGCACGTAATTCTGGATAAGGGCCGAAAACATGTTATAACCACCGGCATTACCCAGAAGTGCATTGCTTGCCAAGACACCGTCCTGACCGACTTCCGGTGGGAATATGACCAGGCCCATAAGGCCGACAAAGGACGCACAGAACAGCACCCATATTAAATTATAGATAACATTGGCAATTACGCCCTTGCGTGATTCCGAAGTGCTTGCGCCCGACTGGGCCTTAAGCCACCAGTCTTCCTCGATTGTCCATCCCGGCAGCAGTGCAATAATCGATACGATTGGAAACGCAAGGTTGACAAAACCCAGAATGGTTGTCGCCCGTGCGGATTCTTTGAGAGGATAAGCAAAACTGTTAATCAGTTCCTGTTCGCTCAATATCCCCCAGATGGTGCTGCCCTGATCCACGGCTATTCCCCTGGCCACAATCCAGGCCAACAACGCCATGACCGTCATAAACACGACCGCCATAAAAAATTGAAGGATGTTTGCATTAATCACCGAACGGAACCCTCCCATCCACATGTAGATGGCAAC
>DATFIL010000303.1:0-2328 GCA_035270145.1 Desulfobacter sp.
GGCGTTGATCCGGGACGCATTAAGCGGGTTGTTATCTCCACCACCCTGACCACCAACGCCATTGTCCAGCAGACTGTGACGCCGGTGGGCATGATTGTTTCGGCCGGGCCGGGCATAGATCCTGAAAATTTCAGAACCGGGGATCAGTATTATGCCGTAGCCGGCTCCATTAACCACCGTGGTCGGGAAATAGAACCGATCAATGAAATGGAAATTCAGCGGGTGGGTGAAAAGTTCAAAAAGGCGGGCATTGAATATGTGGGGATTGTCAGTAAATTCTGTGTCAGAAATCCTTCCCATGAAATTTTGATTGAGCGGATATTAAACAATCAGTTTAAACATATTTTTTTGGGGCACCATGTTTCCGGTAATTTGAATTTTCCCCGGCGTATCGCCACCACTTACATGAATGCGGCCGTATACCCCCTGCATAAAGAATTTTTTCAGGCCGTTGAACAATCCCTTGAGGAAATGGGACTTACCGTACCCATTCAGATCCTCAAGGCTGATGGCGGCACCATGACATTGGAAGCATCAATGGATTTTCCGGCCCAGACGGTTTTATCAGGGCCGGCAGCCAGTATCATGGGTGCTATTCCCTATGCCCCCGAAGGCCAGGATGCTGTGGTCCTTGATATCGGCGGCACTACCACGGATATTGCATTCCTGGTGGATAAAACCCCATTGCTTGAGCCCGTGGGCATTCAGCGCGGTGGATATAGAAGTTTAATTCGGTCCCTGCGAACGCTTTCCAAAGGCATTGGCGGTGATTCGGCTTTAAGGGTCAATGACAAAGGTAAGCTTACTGTGGGACCGGACCGTATAGGGCCGGCCATGGCCTTTGGCGGGGCTGTACCCACGCCCACGGACGCCCTGGTGGTTTTAGGCCTCATGGAAGCGGGGGACCAGGGCCGGGCCCGGCAGGGTATAAAGTTTATTGCAGATCAGCTGGGCATGGCAGAAAAAGAGGCCGCGGAACACATATTTAAAATTTGTTGTAACATCATTTTGAAAAAAACCTTTGAGATGATAGATACCTTGAATGCCAAGCCGGTTTATACGGTCCATGATTTCCTTGAAGGGTACACGTTCAGTCCTGATACGATTCTTCTCATGGGCGGGCCGGCCAGATTTTTCGCCAAGAAAATCCAGGAGATGTATCAGCTTGAGACCATTGCGGTTCCCTATGCTTCCGTGGCAAACGCCATTGGCGCAGCCCTTGCCAGGACCACGTGTGAAGTTACGGTGAATGCCGACACAGAGCAGGGCGTTGTCACCGCCCATGAAGAGGATTTTTCTGAGCCTGTTTCCAAATCCTTTTCTAAGGATGATCTGTTGGAGATCGCTTACCGCCTGCTTCAGGACAAGGCGAAAAATGCCGGTGCTGAGCCTGATACGCTCAACGAGGTGGAAATGGTGGAATTTCAGGAATTTAACATTGTGCGCAACTTTTCCCCCAGGGGGAAAATTCTTCGGACTAAAATTCAACTTAAACCCGGCCTGATCCATGGGTATGAATCAATGCTTAACCCGCAGGCGTTAGACAATTAAAGGGGATACCATGTTAAACGCACCTCATAAAACCGGGCTGGTCTTTTTTCCTGCATTTGACTGGGCCATTGACCCCACCCATCCTGAAAGGGAAGAGCGGCTTTTGTATACCCAGGACCAGGTTCGCGAAGAAGGGGTTTTTGATGTCCCTGAAATTATAGAGTACAAGCCTGAAATTGTAACGCCTAAGGATATACAAAGAGCCCATTTCTGTGTACCTGATGAACAGACCGTTACAACCGAATCTCATCTGATATCGGCGGGCGGCGCTAAGGCAATTGCCAATGCCGTTATGCTGAAAGAGGTAAAAAACGGCTTTGCCCTGGTTAGACCGCCTGGACATCATTCCATGCGGGTGACCCACGGGGGCCGGGGGTTCTGTCATATCAATATGGAAGCGATAATGGTGGAGTATATTCGTTCTCAGTTTGGCGTCAAACGCATTGCCGTTATTGATACGGACTGCCACCACGGGGACGGTTCCGATGATATTTTCTGGCATGATCCGGATGTGCTCTTTATCTCGCTGCACCAGGACGGACGGACCATGTATCCGGGCACAGGCTTTCCCAGGGACCTGGGCGGTCCCAATGCCAAGGGGTCCAATTTGAATATTCCGCTTCCTCCGGCTACGTCCACCGAAGGGTATCTCTATGTTATTGAAAATTGTGTGCTGCCCGTAATCGAGGCATTCAAACCTGATCTTGTGGTGAATTCCGCCGGCCAGGACAACCACTACACAGACCCTTTGACCAATATGAATTTTTCGGCCCAGGG
>DATFIL010000304.1:0-2130 GCA_035270145.1 Desulfobacter sp.
TCAGAAACGGCAAAACCCAAAATGATCAAAATAAACGCCGCATAAAATCAGGGCACCATCTCTTATTGCTTGGATTGGATGGCTGTGAGAACCAATTGAGTATTTCATTGAGGATCTCGCAGCCATTCTGAACCAAAAAATATCAGCTTTAAAAGGAGATGAAAAATGGAATTTAAAAAAATAGCACCATGGATTGGTTTAAAAAAGAAACCGGAGATAATGGACATACCATTCCTGAAACGTACAACAAAGATAAAGAGGGCAGGTATTCAGCAGGCTCATTAACTGTTCTCAAAAATACCTAAGATTTACTATAACTCGATCATCGAGTATAAAAGTCAATTCACAAGCAGGAGGAATTATGTTTACAAGAATTAGCGATATAGACAGATTGTTCGGGACCATGAATCGCCTTCAAAGGAAGCTGGATCATCTTTATGGCAATTATGGAAGACCATCCGGTTATAGAAGGGAACTCGAATCAGTTACGCCCAGAATAAATCTTTATGAACACGGCAATAATTTTGAAATCAGGGCCGAAGTGCCAGGCCTTGAAAAGGATAATTTGAATGTAAAGATCCAGGGAAACTATCTTGAAATCAGCGGAGAAAGAGGATCAGACGCGCCCGAAGGGTATAAAACCCATAAAACTGAAAGAGGGGTTGGATCTTTCTCCAGAAGCTTTACACTGCCTGCAGATGTTGACTCAACCAAAGTTGAAGCCACGCTTAAAGACGGTGTGCTTTATCTTACACTTCCCAAGCATGAGGCAGCAAAACCCAAGAAAATAAGCATCAATTAAACGTTAAGATAAATTTATAAAAAAGGAGGGTACAATGGATAGAACACAAGAAATCGTAAAACAAGACGAAAAAAACGTCGAGAAAACGCATGAATTGTATGAAGCAACGCCGGCCGTAGATATTTATGAAAATGACAATGAAATCCTTCTCCACGCTGACATGCCGGGGGTGGTAAAAGAAAATATCTCAGTTGATATTGATAACGGGACGCTATCAATATCCGGTGTCAGAAAACTTGAAACAGAAGGGGCAGCAACATATGAAGAGTTTTCAGATGTAGAATATGTCAGAAGTTTTTCCGTACCCCAGACCATTGATGTTGAAAAAGTTGAGGCGGAATTGAAAGATGGCGTGTTAAGACTGCACCTGCCTAAATCTGAAGCTGCAAAGCCCCGGCAGATAGAAATAAAAACAGCATAAGATGTATCAACTTACCCGGAGAATTTTGATCATCCTTAGAAGGTTGTAACATCAACCCAAGGATGGAAGGCGTTCTCCGGGTGATTTCCTATTTTATTTTTTATACATGCCTTCAAACTGGCGGGCGATACTGTCACGCTCATAAACAATCTCTACCCGCCGGTTCCGGGCCCGGCCCTGGGCCGTATCATTGGTGGCCACGGGATGGTACTGGGCATACCCTTCAGCAGAAATATAAAAAGGCGATACCCCGTATGCGACCAGCAAACGCGCAACAGTAGACGCCCTGGCCGAAGACAGTTCCCAGTTCGATGGATACACGGATGACGTAATGGGCTCGGAATCGGTATGCCCCCGGATCTTTACATGGTAGGCAAGCCGTGACAGGACCGTTGCCAATTTTTCAAGAATCTCCAATCCCTTGGGCGATAATTGGGTGTCACCTGCTGAAAAAAGCAGCAAATCGGACATGGTGATGACCACACCGACCTCGGTTTTAGTGACACTGACCTCCCCGCCCAGTTTATTGAAAAGAACCAGTTCCCTGATTTCAGAAACAATGTCATCCATCTCCTTTTCAATCATGCCGCCGAGTTCATCAATGGATTGGCGATCGTCTTTTTTTTCCGAAGGCACCGGACGCATGATCAATCCCTCCCGGGTACCGGATTCAGGCACGGCCTGGGACCCCAAAGCACTTCTCAGGGATTTGACCAGTTCTTTGTAGGTTTCCTGCTGGGTGGTACTCATGGCGAATAAAAGAACGAAAAAGCACATCAAAAGCGTTACCAGGTCCGCAAAGGTTGCCATCCATGCAGGCGCACCTTCGGTGACATTGATAATCTCTTGCTTGACAACCTTTTTTTTTCCGCTACCTGACTCTTCGTCGTTTTCAGCCATGCCTTTA
>DATFIL010000305.1:0-7398 GCA_035270145.1 Desulfobacter sp.
CCCATGGCAGGCCGCTCCACCCTTGGTAAAGCCATTGTAAACCTGCTTAATTTTGATGAGGGCGAAAAACTTGCCACCGTGCTCACCGTGGATGAGTTCTCAGAAAATCGGTACGTGGTCATGGCCACCAAAAAAGGCCGGGTGAAAAAGACCGAGCTGATGGCATATTCACGTCGCCGGGCAGGGGGCCTTATCGGTGTAAAGCTGGCTGACGGTGACGAACTCATTGCCGCACGCATCACCGATGGCACCCAGGAGATTTTTCTGGGGTCCGAAGGCGGGAAGGTGATCCGGTTTAATGAAGATGATGTCCGTGATGTGGGGCGCGGTTCCATGGGTGTGCGGGGTATGCGTTTAGAAGAGGACGTCCGCTTAGTGGGTATGGAAGTGCTTGGAGACGAGGATACGCTTTTAACGGTTACGGAAAACGGTTATGGTAAGCGTTCTGAAATTGAGGATTACAGAACCCAGACCCGGGGCGGCAAAGGGGTCTTTTCCATTAAGACATCCGAGCGCAACGGTAACATGATGGCCCTGTCACTGGTGGGTGATAATGATGAGTTGATGATGGTTACGAATAAGGGCAAACTGATCCGTACCGATATCTGCGGGATCAACGTGATTTCCAGAAATACCCAGGGGGTCAAACTCATTAACCTGGCCGAAAAAGAGACGCTTATCGGCATTGCACGACTTCCTAAGGAGGACCGTCACCCTGATGATGAGAACACATGTTTTCATCCGGATGGAAATGATGCTGACACGCCGGATGAACCGGAAACGGATATGAATCCCGAAGATCTTGATATGGAAGACCCGATAGATGGCCCGGGAGACGACGAATAAGGGTGCCGGACACCGGCAACGCCTGCGGGAGCGCTTCCTTCGGGCCGGCCTGTCAGGGTTCCATGATTATGAGGTTCTGGAACTGCTTTTGGCCCTGAATACCCCGCGAAAGGATACCAAGCAGGCTGCCAAAGATCTTTTAGCTGAATTTAAAACCCTGCCCCGGGTGTTGGAGGCGGATACCCAGGCCCTTTGTCAGGTTAAGGGGGTCGGGCCTGCCAACAGCTTCGGGATTCATCTGATTAAGGCTGTGGCAGACCGGTATCTTGAAACCCGGATAATCAAGATGGATGTGGTTAGTAATCCCGAAAGCCTGATTGCATATTTAAATCAGACCATTGGTTACAAAAACAAAGAGCATTTTTTAGGAATATTTCTGGATGCCAAGAACAGGGTTATCGCATCCGAGATCCTTTTTACCGGGACCCTTTCAGCCTCGGCTGTATATCCACGGGAAGTGATTGCACGCAGTATTGCACACAATGCGGCTTCAGTGCTTTTAGCGCACAATCACCCGTCCGGTGATATTACCCCCTCAGCCCAGGATATCCGTATTACCCGGACCCTTTTTTTTGCCCTGGCATTTGCGGGTATTCATATCCACGACCATCTTGTCACAGGCAGCCAGGGGTATTACAGTTTTGCCGCCCAGGGGGAAATGGCGCAGTTTCAAAAGGAGTTTGAACAGATTAAATGACGAGCAAAGATGATCTTCCCGACTGCTTTGGGGATCTTGAAAAAGTGTTTCCCATGGGGCCCAAGGGGTTGCGTGAAACTCCTGAACAATGTTTTTACCATTGCCCTGTCAAAACAAAGTGCCTTCAACAGGCCCTGGCCACAAAGGATGGAATTCAGATTGAAGAAGAGGTCATTGAGCGTTCCACAAAAGCCGGTGCGATTTCTTTTTTTGAACGCTGGTCCAGGAAAAAACAGGCGCATAGGCGTGGCCTTAAAATGAAAAAATAGTACTATAATTGTAATATTAGGAGGGGACATGAAATCGGTTCGAGACATAGATGTAAACGGTAAAACCCTTTTTATCCGGGTGGACTACAATCTGCCCATGGATGACCAGGGGAATATTACTGACGACAACCGTATCCGGGCCACCCTGGAACTGATTACCTATTTGATTGAAAAAAAGGCCAAACTGGTACTGGCCTCCCACCTGGGTCGTCCCAAAGGTGGCCGGGACGAAAAATTCAGCCTTAAGCCTGCAGCGGTAAGACTCTCGGAGCTTTTAAATACACCTGTTGCATTTGCCGATGATTGTATTGGGGATGCGGTGAAAAAGCAGGTGGAAGCCCTTGAGCCCGGCCAGATTCTTATGCTTGAAAATTTAAGATTTCACGATGCGGAAAAGAAAAACGATCCTGAATTTGCAAAGGCCCTTGCCGATCTTTGTGATGTTTATGTGAACAATGCTTTTGCCGTATCCCATCGAGACCAGGCATCGGTTACCGGTATCACCATGTATGCGAAATTGTCTGCTGCCGGTTTTCTGCTTGAAAAAGAGGTGCGTTCATATTACGATTCTGTGGAAAATCCGAAAAAACCGCTGGTCGTTGTAATTGGTGGCGCAAAAGTTTCGAGCAAACTGGCTGCCCTTGAAAATATGCTTAACTTCGTCGACTGCATGATTATTGGTGGTGCCATGGCCAATACCTTTCTTGCGGCAAATGGCGTGGATACCAAGGGGTCTATGATTGAAACGGATTTGATCGAGACCGCTTCGGATATCATGGCCCATGCAAAGGAAAAAGGCATTGACCTGCTTTTACCCGTAGACCTTGTTGTTGCGGATCGTTTTGACAAGGATGCCGAATCACGCACCGTTTCTCTCGATGAGATTCCAGATGGCTGGATGGCCTTGGATATTGGTCCTGAAAGTGCTAAAAGCTTTGCTAATGTCATTGCCTCTGCCGGTACCATTGTGTGGAACGGCCCCATGGGCGTGTTTGAAATGGATCGGTTCTCTGCAGGTACCCAGACCCTGGCGGATGCCATTGCCGAGTCTTCTGCTTTTTCCGTTGTGGGCGGCGGTGATACGGGCCTTGCAGCCAAGCAATGTGGGATTACGGAAAACGTCAGCTATATATCTACAGGGGGTGGGGCTTTTCTGCACATGATGGAAGGAAAAGTGCTGCCCGGAGTGGCTGCCCTGGAATAGTTCAAACTTGATCATCGCGTCAAACCAGAAAGGATTAATGAGAGGTGAAATTTTGCAAATTACGGCATGCGTTGAGCAGGGAGGACCGGTTGCGCCGGTCCTATTACCAGGTATTAAGGGATGATCTGGATCAGTTTGTCCTGGATTACTGCCTTGTGGGGTCCTACAATAATTTTTTAAAACTGCGGACCCCTTATCCCTTTGTTGAGTTAAGGGAACTCAAACCCCGGGCACGCATACCTTCCGTGGAATTTGAAGCACAAAACTCCTTTCTGATCATTTTCTGTGAAGATTATATTGATAAAATCCACAAAAAGTATATCCGATTTTTTGACGTCAATAAAACCACGAAAACCAATCTGCTCGGGCTTAAAGATTTTCCTGATCTTGAAAATTACAACCGGAACATAAAATGTTTTGAGTCTGACGGTTTTTTTTCTCTTCTTAAAAACCTGCTGCCCGTTGATTATGCCATTTTAATCCAGCCCAACCAGCGACTCAAGCCCCAGTACGCCTTGACCCATTTTCACGTCAGGGTGGATTGGCCCATTGCCGATGCATCGGAAAATCTTGCCAAATTTTTACGTTATATCTCCAAAGATCTGTACGAGAAAGGGGATTCTTACGCTGAGAATATGCAAAAAAAATTGTTTGAATATTATGGGGTACCTGTGTTGGCCGGTGGCCGAAGGACGGCTGCCATTGTCGCAGCCCAGTATTTTAGGCAGCTCGACTCAATTACGACGGTGTATGTTGCGTCCAGCGAATCACGAAGCCTGCTGCGCTTAGATGAAAAAGGCGTATCAAAGTCTGTCCTGGTAAAGCTTGTGGTTGACCAGATCAAGGATTTGTCCCAGCAGATAGGTGTTCCCCAGAACACGTTTACCAATAATTATGTGGTGGCCCGGCAGGGCAAATTTTATATTTGCATTTTCAATGTCTGGTATGATTACACCAGCCATGCCCTGCCATCCGAAGGCGGGCGCCTTCGGGAACTGAATCCGGATAATAACTGGCTCACCGTGGCTGAAGAGCATATTCTTCCCAAACCCTGCGTCTCAAAATATGCGCCCATTCCCTACAAGATGGTTTATCTCTGAATTTAGGGCCCGTAGAGCCTGTTTAAAACTTGATGAACGGGCTACAATTTTTTTGTCATGGCTATCTCATCACAATCCGGAAATTTAATACAGTCCAGGCAACCGGCCCATATTTTGACCATGGGCAGGTTGCTTTTATCTGTTATTTCAAATCCGAAACGGGCAAAAAAATCCGGGCGGTAGGTCAGCGCAAACAACGTTTTTAATTTAAAATAGAATGCTTCCTGGATACAGCGTTCTGTAAGGGCCGATCCGATCCCCCGGCCATTGTGTTCCTCTTTTACTGCAACGGAGCGGATTTCCGCGATATCTTCCCAGCAGAAGGCCAAAGCGGCACAACCTGTTATTTTGCCGGTATCTTCATCCTCATATACCCAGAAATCGCGTAAATGATCATAAAGGTTGCTTAAAGACCGACCTAAAAGCTCTCCTTTATCAGCGTAACATTTAAGCAGGGCGTGGATCGCGGCAACATCATCGATGAGGGCTTTTCTTATCATGGGTTAAACTCCCGTTTTATGGGGCTCCTTTTCATTGGATCAGGTGGGTAGCAGTTTAAATACAGACTCTTTGAAATCATTGTCACTAAAGGGTTTGTCGAGGATTCTATTGATGCCGGACTTTCTCAAAAGGGCCTCGTTGACATCTACATCCCCTTCTTTTTCTTCTACAAAATCACTTTGGGTGGTGATCATCAGAATGGGCAGATCTGTTTGGGTGAATTTGCGCCTTATTTCCCTGGTAAGTTCCAGACCACTGATGTTGGGCATGTTCAAATCCGTAATCACGAGGTCTGTTTTCCCGGACAGTATCCGTTTCACCGCATCTTCCGGGCGGTGATAGATTTCACAGGCAAGCCCTAAACGTGATAATTTGTTTTGGTAGAGCTTGAGCATCATTTTTGAATCATCCACCACAACAATCTTCATTGAGGCCGACGCGTCTGTCTGATCCGTCCCGGTGAGTTCGGCTGCAAGTTTTTTGGCAAACGCAACCTGCCCAATGGCTGCCATGTTTTTTATGAAGGCTTTGCGGGTGGAAGGCGATGCTTTTTCGGCAATATGTGTTTCGGCAAGTTCCCTGAAGGATTCTTCACCCATTAGAAAATTGAAGATATTGGTTGCATCCGTATCTATGAGTGCACCCACACTTGATAGCGCTTCGGGGGATTTGTCCCGGATAATATTTTTCAGTCCGGCCACCAATGGTTTTGACAGGTTTTTGTCAACGGCCCGGGCTGCACTCATGCGTACGGATTCTTCCGGGTCCTGGAGGCCCTGAACCAGGCAGATGGCTGTACGGGGCGAAGGAATACGTTCCATGGCTTCGTAAGCAGCCTGACGTATGTTGGCATCCTTGGGCTGGGTATTGATAATGTTTATGATTGCGGGAATGGCAGCCTGATCCTTTATGTAGCCAAGGGTGGTGATCAGGTGCACCATATAGTCGGCTTTTGCATTTTGGAATGCTTTGGTGAGAAGGGGGGTGGCCTTTTTGCCCATATTTATAAGTTCATCAATGGCGCTGTCCCTGATAATGGTGACGGGGGACGATAAAAGAAGGGTTATTTTTTCCAGATCATAAAGTTCCTGTTTCTCTGCGAGGGCCTGGACAACGAGTTTGTTTATGGTTTCATCTTCACATAAAAAGCTTATCAGCGTATCTGCTGCCTGGGGATTGGATGCAACACCGATGGCAAAAATGGCTGCTTTGGTGATGTCGGGGTCTGAATGTGTGCTAAACGAAGAAAAAATTTTAATATGTTCAAGTTTTCGGAATACCGCAAGGGAATTAATGGCAGGCGTAATGATTTCAGGGTCTGTTTCGTCCTGCACAACCTGGATCAGAGCCGGGATGGTTTCTTCAAGGAACAGATCGCCGGCTGCCCGGATAAACTGAATCCGGGTTTTTTTTTCGTTGTTGGTAATATACGCTTTGACCAGATTGGTATTGCCGTATGCTTTGTCCAGAATTAGATCATACAGGCATTCCTGGACCTCCGTGTTGGAAATGTTTAATTTGGTGAGGTATTCAAGCAGAGGAAAAACAATGTCTTCAGGGCCTTTTGCCAGTTCTGCAAGGGCCCTTTTCTGCAAGTGGACATCAACGTTGGCGTCCGATGCAAATTGAAGCAGGGCCTTGGCTTTAACCGTATCTTTTGCGTTGAGACAGAAAATTAGTTCGGAAATGAAGTCTTGTGCATTAATACCACCCATAATGATAGGCTCCGCTACTGCTTAAACTGGTAAAATACCGCGTTTAAATATCTGAAAGATGCAAAAAGGTCTGTATCATTGACCAGTGATTCCGTGGAACCGATCAAAAGGTATCCGTCCGGTTCCATGACCTTTGAAATATTAGAATAAATTTTTCGGCGATTCTCAGTGGTGAAATAGATCATCACATTCCGGCAGAGGACAATGTCATATTTTCCGATACCGATAAACGGTTTCATCAGGTTCATTTTCTTGAACTGAACCATGGCCCGAAGCTCGTCCTTAACCTTATATTTATCCGCCATGGGGTGGAAGAATCTGTTAAGCCGGGCAGGCTCAAGTCCGCGCGCCACTTCAAATTTATTATATACGCCGTAACTTGCCTTGGCAATGGCTGCATCGGAGATATCCGTGCCAAGCAGTTTGATATTGTATTTATCAAGGGTTACGCCCATTTCAATCATGGTCATGGCAAGACTGTATAGTTCCTGTCCCGTTGAATTGGCCGCACTCCATATTCTTATGGTCGGTTTGCCAACATTTTTTTTTGAGCGTTTATCAATCAGGTCCGGCAGTATTTTATGCTGGAGAAGTTTAAACGGCGTTTTATCCCTGAAAAAATAGGTTTCATTGGTGGAAATGGCATCAATAATTTCGTCTTCCAGCTTTTTGTTAAAACCGTGTTTAGATTTTTTCATCAAATCCGAGTATGAGGTGCACTGGTATTTGGAAATCAGCGGATTGAGTCTGGTTTCCAGAAGATATTCTTTCCCCACATCTAGCGCAATCCCTGATATATCCAGGATATACTTGGCAAATGCTTTGAATTCTTGCGGAGTTACTTTGATTTTGCTCATACGTATAGTGTCGGTAGCGTCTGGATTTTGGGTTAAACGGTTTTTACGATTTCATCTGCAATTTTTTCCAATGGTGCAATGACATCGACTATCCCGGATTCAGTGGGTTCTTTGGGCATGCCGTAAACGGTGCATGTTTTTTTATCCTGGGCAATAATGAAACTGCCGTTATTTTTCATCTGAACGAGTCCTTTTGATCCGTCAGAGCC
>DATFIL010000306.1:0-2194 GCA_035270145.1 Desulfobacter sp.
TTTTCTTACGGTGTTTGCCATGTTCAAGGTCGGGGCTGTGCCCGTGGTCGTTGATCCCGGTATGGGTATTGACCGGATGCTGCAATGTCTTGCCCGAAGCCGACCCACGGCCTTTATCGGCATTGAAAAGGCCCATGTGCTTCGAACCCTGCGACCCGGTTTTTTTAAAACGGTGAAGCGGTGGGTGACCGTGGGTAGAAAATGGTTCTGGGGCGGACACACCCTGAACCAGCTGATGAAAAGGTTCCCGGGCGCACCTTTCAAATCGGCGCAGACTACGGAGAATGAAACGGCTGCCATTGTATTTACCACCGGCTCCACAGGGCCTGCCAAAGGCGTCATATACACCCATGGAAATTTTGACGCCCAGATTCGTCAAATTCAGTCCCATTTTCAAATTGGGCCCGATGAGGTGGACTTGCCCACCTTTCCGCTCTTTGCTTTGTTTGATCCTGCCTTGGGCATGACTGCGGTAATTCCGGACATGGATCCCACAAAACCGGCCCTGGTGAATCCCGTAAAAATTATCGAAGCCATCGAGAACCATGGCGTGACCAATATGTTTGCATCTCCAGCTCTTTTAAACCGGGTGGGACAATACGGTCGGGAAAACGAAATCAAGCTGCCGTCATTGCGCCGGGTGGTGTCTGCAGGCGCGCCTGTCAGTCCCGCAAATATTGAACAGTTTTCATCCATGCTGTCCAATGAGACCCAGATTCATACGCCGTACGGGGCCACGGAAGCGGTTCCCATAATATCCATTGGTTCCCATGAAATTTTGTCGGAAACCAGAAAACTCTCGGAACAGGGCTTTGGCATGTGTGTGGGCCGGCCCATTGAAAATACAGAAGTGAAATTAATAGAGATTTCCGACGAACCCATCAGCCAGATCCAGGAGATCCAGGAGATGCCTGAAAACCAGGTGGGGGAAATAACGGTAAAAGCAGATCTTGTTACCGAGCATTATTTTAACGATGCCAATGCCGATCTTCTGGCCAAAATACCGGATACGGACGGTAAAATATGGCACCGGATGGGAGATCTGGGCTGGAAGGATTCCAAGGGCAGAATCTGGTTCTGCGGCAGAAAGGCCCACCGGGTTGAAACCGGAAAAGAGACGTTGTTCACCATCCCCGTGGAAGCCATATTTAATAATCATGAAAAAGTCTACCGCAGTGCGCTCACAGGTGTCGGCCCGAAAAACCGTCAGATCCCGGTGGTGTTTGTGGAGCCTTTTGAAAAAATTTCCGATGAAAAACAATTTCTCCGGGAACTATCTGACCTGGCCGGCAAAAGTCCTTTGACCGCCGATATTGAATACATTTTCATTGAGTACAAATTCCCCGTGGATATCCGGCACAACTCCAAAATTTTCAGGGAAAAACTGGCAATCAAGGCCCGGGAGTTGATAACAGGGTGAAGGCCATGTAAAATCTACCCCTATCCTATATGTGGCCGAAAGGACGATCGAGGTCTAATTTTTATTCCCGGGCAAAGCGCTGGAAAGCGCATCAACGGCTGCCATGCACACGGCCACGGATGATTGGGGGTTTTCGGCTGAAAATACCGCATCTTCCTTTAAAAATGTTGCACGCCAGTTGGTTTCTGTCATACTTTTGGGACACATATCTTTTAACTGAAATGTAAATCCTTTGGTTTCAAGAATCCCGGCAAGTTCCATGGCTGCATTAATGTTATAGACGGCCTGATCGGGAAGGGCCTCGCCAAGAAGCTGTTTGAGTTGTTCTTCTAAGATTTCAACTGCTGATTCGGACATTATAATATTCTCCCATACAAAGGTGTTTTTATTTTCTCATTTGAAGTGTACGCCTAATCCGGTGATGATGAAAAGAAATTTCTAATCTTGGAATAAAAATTTAGGGCCATGGGCCTAACACAACGCAATTTATATACGATTGTCCTGCCACAACAGATAGCAGCAATTCTAAATATGAATCTTTATTAGTTGAAAAACTCGCACAAAGACACAAAGATTTTTATTCGACTTTGTGACCCTTTGTGCCTTTGAGGCTTTGTGAGAGAATAAATTTAGAATTGCTGCACAGATACGGCAGATCTTGATTACAGGCATCGGGTATGCTATTAGACGCCAGCCATAAAAATTGTACCCCAGCGCTGCAGGCGTCGTAATGTTGGGGAATAGCATCAGTACATTACAATAACATATTGCACA
>DATFIL010000307.1:0-8849 GCA_035270145.1 Desulfobacter sp.
CATCTCCCCGCCCCAGGGCTTTGAGTGCGGCGACGTTCACTTTTATCGTCAAGGCAACTTGAGCCTGTCCAGAAAAAAGCTTGAGCCTTTGCTGGACCGATATTTTTCAAAATTAGAACAACCGTACTAATTTACCCGGCAAAGCATGATTTTGAATAACCTACATGGGTAGCTGCATTGATAATAAACGTGCTATTCTTCTTCCGGCTTATACAGTACCACCAAAGAATCCGGATCACGTTCTACTATTTTCAATGCAACGTTAGCCGGAACTATTTCGTAGACACTATTCAAAGTAACAATAGCAAGCTGTCCCCGGCCAAGTTTTTGGGCGATTTCATCGTTAACGTAGAGTTTTTTTATTTTCTTGCCGACCTTGAAATAGTATGGAGCTTCGTACTTATTTAGGTCCAGGCGGTTCTCCTCTATTAACTGATTGACCTGAACCAATTTCTGCTGTTTTTCTTTCTCCTGGTTGGACTGGCGATTGAGTTCCCGGCTCCGTTTGGCCTGGGCTAACTGCGCTTGACGGGTTTGATTGATTTCAGGCGTCTTTTTTGTGCCTTTCTTTTTTTTCCGTTTAACCCGCTTCTCCTGGTTGACTTTTTTAGCCTGTTTTTTATCAGCTATCCCGGCTTTCAGGAGCTGATCCTGTAACGACAATCCCATTTATCCCCTCCCCTTGTAACTTTTTGCACAATACTATATCCAGCGGCGCAGTAGTTCAACAGCAATTCTAAATTTGAACAAATTCGCTAAAAACTTGATCATCGAATGGTATCATTTAAAAATGATGGAAAATTTTATGCTAATGGTGTATTTGAAAAGCAAACCATCGCTCTTAAGAAAGATCAAATGGCTGGAATCCCAAATATTTTGGAGGATTAAATGACCCGGACAAATACAACTGACTTTAACAGCCATACCAACGACAGCAATAACATCAAAAAATTGAAACGTGGTTTTGCCTACAAGCTCTTTTATCAGCAGGGGGTGTGGCCGCAAAACGCATCACTCAACGATTACTATCTTGCGGTGAGCTATACGGTGCGGGATAGAATGCAGCAAATGTTTCTCAATTCGATTCAAGCCATTCAGGAAAAGGAGAGTAAAATTGTCGGCTATCTGTCAGCCGAATTTTTGATGGGACCCCATCTGCACAACAATCTTATCAATCTGGGTCTGTATGATCAAGTATCCCGGGCGCTTGAAGCGTGTGGCCTTGACATCAAGCAGATCATCGACCACGAGGAAGAACCCGGTCTTGGCAACGGCGGTCTTGGAAGGCTTGCTGCCTGTTATCTGGATTCCTTGGCAAGTCTTCAGATCCCAGCCATTGGTTATGGTATCCGTTATGAATTTGGTATGTTCGATCAGGAGATTGAAAACGGATGGCAAAAAGAGCTGGGCGATCGCTGGCTCCATCCCGGCAACCCCTGGGAGTTTAAAAAG
Organism: Desulfobacter sp.; assembly: GCA_035270145.1. GTDB lineage: Bacteria > Desulfobacterota > Desulfobacteria > Desulfobacterales > Desulfobacteraceae > Desulfobacter. Next base: position 1,453 of record DATFIL010000307.1, read on the forward strand.
GCGGATATAGCGGTGGCGATCGGGTCCGGCGGGCACACGGAACGGTACACGGACGACCATGGCAACCTGAGGGTTCGCTGGATTCCGGCAAGAATGGTCAAGGGAGTCCCTTACGACACACCGGTTCTAGGGTACCGGGTCAACAACGTAAATCTGCTCAGACTGTGGAGTGCCGAGGCCCCAAAGAGTTTTGATTTTGACGATTTTAATGTTGGTGACTATCAGGGTGCGGTGCATGAAAAAATCATGGCCGAAACCATTACCAAGGTGCTCTATCCGAACGACGAGCAGTTCTGGGGTAAAGAGCTTCGCCTCTTACAGCAGTATTTCTTTGTCAGCTGTTCCATGCAGGACATGGTTCGTATCCACCTGTTTCAGTTTCCAAACCTGGACAACTTCCCCGATAAATTTGCAGTCCAGCTCAATGACACCCATCCGGCCATTGCCGTGCCTGAATTTATGCGGCTTTTGATCGATGTTCACCACTATGATTGGGAGCGGGCATGGGATATAGTCACCCATACCTTTGCCTATACCAACCATACCCTTCTTCCAGAAGCCCTGGAGAAATGGTCGGTGGCCATGCTGGGCCGTTTGCTGCCCCGGCACCTGGAGATTATTTATGAAATCAACAGCCGATTCCTTGATCTTGTCCGTATTAAATACCCGGGTGACGAGGACGTGGTACGGCGAATGTCCATCATTGATGAATCAGGAGAGCGCTATGTGCGCATGGCACATCTTGCCTGCATTGGCGGCCATGCAATCAACGGGGTGGCAGAGCTTCACACAAGACTCTTAAAGAATCATACCCTGGCTGATTTTCATCGCTTGTGGCCGGACAAACTCACCAATGTCACCAATGGGGTGACACCCCGCCGCTGGATGGTGCTCAGCAATCCGCGTCTTGCCCGATTAATCAGCTCAGCCATCGGTGATGGCTGGATCACCGATTTGTATAAACTCCGGAAATTAGAACCGCTGGTCGATGATCCGGCATTCTGCGAAAAATGGCAGCAGGTTAAATTTGACAACAAGCAGGATATCTGCGCCATGTTCTCCTGTAACTGCGGCCCGGTGTTTAATCCCTATGCCCTGTTTGACGTCCAGGTTAAACGGATCCACGAGTATAAACGTCAGCATCTTAACCTCTTGCACATCGTCAACCTGTACCACCGCCTTAAAAACAATCCTGATCTTGATGTCCCGCCCAGGACCTTTATCTTCGGCGGTAAGGCTGCGCCGGGCTATACCATGGCCAAGCTTATCATAAAGCTTATCAATTCGGTTGCCGATGTGGTCAACAGCGACCCCGACGTTAAAAATCGCCTGCAGGTTCTGTTCATCCCCAACTTCAACGTGCAGATTGGCCATATGCTTTATCCCATGGCCGACTTGAGTGAGCAGATTTCCCTTGCCGGCAAAGAAGCCTCGGGCACGGGTAATATGAAGTTTTCCATGAATGGTGCCTTGACCATCGGAACCCTGGATGGGGCCAATGTGGAGATCCGGGAGGCGGTTGCCCCGGAAAATTTCTTCCTGTTTGGTATGGATGTTAATGAGGTCGAGGATTTGCGAACGGCCGGTTATAATCCCCAGACAATCTACAACCAAAACGAAGGGCTCAAAGCCGCAATGAATCTTATTGCCACGGGTCATTTTTCCCATGGCGATCGGGAGCTGTTCCGGCCTTTGATTGATTCCCTGCTTTATCATGATCCGTATATGGTGCTTGCTGATTATCAATCCTATGTGGACTGCCAGCAGAAAGTGGGGGAGCTGTTTCAGGATCCCAGCAGCTGGACAAAAATGGCCATACGCAATGCCGCTCGAATGGGAAAATTTTCCTCGGATCGTTCCATTGCCGATTATTGCCGGAAAATTTGGAAGGTTAAACCCTTGCCGGTTGAGCTCAAGCTGCAGCGATTGCCCGGGAATGGTTTTAAATTTCCCCAACGCGATGAAATTGTGCGCACCTGATTATGAAGGAACTAAGGACCCAAAACAAAATCCTTTTGAAATTTAACATCAGACAACGGACGATAAATTACATGCGATTGCCCTATGTGCTTGACTGTTATCTATTTTTTTGCGTTAATAACCCGTGTTTGACGTAACACAAGGACCGTAAAATAAAATTTGCGGCCAAATACCAAATGAATTGAAGGAGTTTTTAATGGCAAAGGAAAAAGTGGTTCTGGCGTATTCAGGCGGACTGGATACGTCGGTTATCCTCAAATGGCTGCTGGAACAGGGGTACGAAGTATTTGCATATATGGCGGACATTGGCCAGGATGAAGATTTTCAGGCAGCAAAACAAAAAGCCCTTAACATCGGTGCATCAAACGTGTTCATCGAAGATATGAAAAAGGAATTTGTCACCGATTATATATTCCCCGTTTTCAAGTCAAATACGGTTTACGAAGGCCGCTATCTTTTAGGCACAGCCATTGCCCGTCCCATCATTGCCAAAAAGCAGATTGAAATCGCCAAGGAAGTAGGCGCCCAGTATGTGTCCCATGGTGCCACGGGCAAAGGAAACGACCAGGTTCGGTTTGAGCTCTCCTACTATGCCCTGAATCCGGCCATAAAAGTCATTGCACCGTGGAAAAACCCGGACTTTCTCAATGCCTTCCAGGGCCGTTCCGACCTTCTGGCCTATGCGGAAAAGCACGGAATTTCGACCAAGCAGACCGCAGCCAAGCCTTATAGCGAAGATGATAACCTGCTGCACATTTCCCATGAAGCAGGTATCCTTGAAGATCCCGGCACAATATGCGATGAAAGCATCTATTGCCGGACCGTATCCCCGGAAAATGCCCCGGATACCCCCACACGCATCACCATTGAATTCAAAAACGGTATCCCGGTCAAGGTGAAAAATCTGGAAGACGGCACCGAAAAAACAGATGCCCTGGATTTATTTTTGTACCTGAACCAGCTGGGTGCCGAAAATGGTATCGGCCGTCTTGACATGGTGGAAAACCGGTTTGTGGGTATCAAGTCCAGGGGGGTTTATGAGACGCCGGGCGGTGCTATTCTGCACGAGGCACACAAGGACATTGAAGGCATCGCCATGGACCGTGAGGTCATGCGTCTTCGGGATATGCTGGCAACCAAACTCGGTGAACTGGTCTACTACGGCTTCTGGTTCAGCCCTGAAATGGAATTCCTCATGGCGGCAATCGACAAAAGCCAGGAGCTCATTGACGGCGAAGTGACCTTGAAACTGTTTAAAGGGGTGGCCTACCCGATCGCCAGAACCTCACCATCATCACTGTACAACCAGGATCTGTCTTCCATGGACATCACCGGCGGCTACAACCAGGAAGATGCTGAAGGTTTTATTCGTGTCAGCGCCATCCGCCTGATGGCTCACAGGGATATCACCGGTAAAAACTAAAAAATATTTTAAACTTCGGCATGGCGTCTTGCCGTGCCGAAGTTTTTGTTTTTTCCTTTATCCTGGAGCGGCTCATCAATAATCAAGGAGTAACCATGAAATATAATCATATATTCGGCCCGGTCCCTTCGAGGCGCCTTGGGCTTTCCCTGGGCGTAGATCTTGTCTATCACAAAACCTGTACCCTGGATTGTATTTACTGCGAGTGTGGACCGACCACCAACCTGACCCTTACGCGGAAAGAATATGTTCCCTTTAATGAGGTTAAAGCAGAACTCACCCATTACTTTGAAAACCATCCTGACCCGGATTATGTAACTTTTTCAGGTTCAGGAGAGCCCACATTAAGTCCGGACATCGGCAGAATCATTGATTTTATCAAAGAAAAAAAAGCAAACATCAGGGTGGCCGTACTGACCAATGCCACCTTGCTGTCCAATCCTGTCGTCAGAAAAGATCTAAACAGGGCTGATCTGATCATGCCGTCCCTGGATGCCGTAACCCCCCAGACCTTTAAAAAGATCAATCGACCGGCCGGGAAGATTGATATCCATGAGGTTATTGACGGACTTAAAACGTTTGCCCGGTCTTTCCAGGGAGAACTTTGGCTGGAAGTGTTTATCCTGCCCGGCATCAATGATGATAAAGATGAACTTGAAATTTTAGGAAAAATCATCCGGGACATTAATCCTGCCCGGGTTCAACTCAATACCCTGGACCGTCCCGGGGCTGTACCAGGGCTTAAGTCTGCATCAAAACAGGACCTTGACCGGGTGGCAGGGATAATTAATGCGGCGAATGTGGAGATTATTGCCCGTATAAAGGATCTGTCATCAGGCGACCATATCAGCGACGAAAAAATGGAAGCCATGGTTATGGAAACCATTCATCGCCGGCCCTGCACCGTAGATGACCTGACTGCGGCGTTGAACCTTGAAACGGAAAAACTCAAAATTTTGATGAAACGGCTGATCCTGGAAAATAAAGTTGAATCTATTCAGCAGGAGCGGGGTATATTTTATCAGACCATAAAAGATCCCATTTTATGAAAAACAGCGTCAAAAAGAGGGGATTGAATAATGTCCGTTGACGTTCAACAGAAGATGCTTGAGATGATGCAGTCAAAAAAAAATTTTCTGAAAAAATATAAACGGGCCAAGCAACTGTTCAATGACATGGTTAAAAACCAAAAGCAATTGTTAAAAGAAATCTCCCCGGAAAAAAAAGATGACGAAGCGGCGGGCAAGATTGATGTTAGAGAAAGCATTCACGCCATAAACGAAATCAGAAAAATTTTCTTTGAGACAGACCGGTTGATCTTAAATAGCATGAAAGATTATTTTTCCACCGATGACTATCTTTTTCAACACTCATTTGGTGTCTGCTATATCGGAACCATTGTACTTAATCGATTCAACGAGCTTTTTTCCCAGTATATCAACAATATGGTCACCGCCAAATTTAAAGGAAACCTAGAACACTATCGTCAGGATGAAATGGCGCCATTTTTTTACTACCCCCCTGAAGCGGTGCACACCATCTCCATGGGCTATCTCATCCACGATATCGGCAAATTAATGATCCCGGAGTCTCTCTTAAATAAAAAAAGCGAATTGAGCCGGCAGGAGCTCAAAGAAATGCAAAAACATGTCGGGGAATATGGAACGTCGTTTTTAAAAATGAACGGTATTTACGACGTCTATGTGAAAAATATTATCAAATACCACCACGCTGCAATTTATCTTAACGAAAAAAAGACTTATCCTGTTTATCAATCCCCTTCAGACCTGCCACCCTATGTCAAAATATGCAAACTGGCGGACATATACAGTGCCATGACTTTGAAACGAAGCTACAGCGAAGCGGTTAATCCAACCAAAGTGGTCAATACGATTTTTCGGGAATACTCAGGGCGTGATCCCATTTTACAGCTTATCCTCTATTCGTTTGTCAAAGAACTCGGGACCTGCCCCGAGGGAAGTATTTTGACTTTGAAAAACGGTCAGTCAGTCTACGTAATAAACAGCCAGGGGCCTGAGATTATCATATTTACCGATCAGGCCGGCCATACGATTGAAAAAACGGATAAAATCATTAATCTTTCCAGCCCTGACAGCAAAAGTCAAAATCTGTTTATTGACACTCAGCATCTTCCCAAGACACCAATAGAAATGTTTGACCGGCTTCCCGGATATCTCAAAGAATTTCATTCGAAATAACAAATACTCTAAAGCAACTCGGGCGGGAAAGCAACAACCTGTTCAATATCCGGAGCATCGCAGAACAGCATAACCAGACGGTCCATGCCAAGGGCGATGCCGGCAGCGGGGGGCATCAAGGCAAGATCGGATAAAAACTTTTCGGGCAGCGGCAATGTTGTCTTACCTTGCCTGATGCGCAGTTCATTTTCCGTTTCAAACCGTTTTCTTTGAAGTTCATGGTCGGTCAGTTCCGTGAATCCGTTGGCCAGCTCAATGCCTGCAACATACATCTCAAACCTTTGGGCAGTATCCGGTTTTTCAGGATGGACCGCCGAAAGACTGGCCATGGATATGGGGTAATCATAAAGGAAACAGGGACAGGATGTGCCTAAATGGGGCTCAATATCAAAACTTATAATCTCATCAAATCGCCCGGTATCAATGGCCTGGTTCAAAGAGACATCGGAAAAGCGCTCAAAAGCCCCGGCAACCGTCATCCGCTCAAAAGCGTTTGCAAGGTCCAGGGACGTGCCCTGATAGACCAAGTGTCCTGGTGTGTCCAAACCTTGTGCAATATGGCGCAAAAGACCCTGGCACTGCACCATGAGGTCTTCATAGGTCTGGTGGACGGCATACCACTCAAGAAGTGTCAGTTCAGGCAGATGACGCTGACCGCGCTCACCCTGGCGAAAGCATTTGCAGATCTGAAAAATTTTATCTGCCCCCCGGGCCAAAAGTCGTTTCATACACAGCTCCGGCGAGGCTTGCAGATACGCGCCCTGGGATGTGACCGGATCAATATGGGCTTCGGGAATGATCGATGGGCAGCGCAGCGGGGTTTCCACCTCGACAAAGCCCATGGAACGGAAAAAGTCCCTTGTCAGTTCCATAACAACGGATCGTTTTTTTAAATTTTCCAGCAATTGGGAACTGTTCATCTTTTTTACTTTTCGACAGGCTGTTACGGAATAGATAATTTTTCCAAGTTCAAGGCGGAAAATAAATTTGGCCACAGGCATACATTCAGTATTCCGAGGACCAAATTTATTTCTCCAACGTAGAAATTGGGGAAATTAGCATTCTGTAACAGTCTGTCGGGCAGGGCCTATTGTTTAACCTCATACACATCCTTTGTCCGATCCTGGAGATAGATGCGCTGATACTTGGTGTTATCAGCCTGATCATAAAATTTATAGCCCTGCTCCCGGCAGGCTTTGCAGGCATTGATGGGAATGTGAACGCCCAAAATATGATTCCCCGGTGTGGCCTTGGAATCAACCTCAAAACTGCCGCCGCAATCCCTGCATACCCGAATCTTTTCTTTCTGGCGGTCAAAAATATTGTCCGTGTCATAAAAAACTTCACGATGGCGGGTTATAATCTGTCCGGGTTCACCGACGGATTCTCTCATTTCATACCGCTGACCCCAGTAGGTCATGATCTGGTCGCAGGTCCTTTTGATGTTATCCGTAATAGTCATCGACTGCTTGAGCCTTTCCGGATTATAATCCGGTTCCACGACACCGGAATAATCGATACCTGCCATGGCAAGGATAATGCCCAGGTTAACATAAGGCAGGGCACCTTCAATGGCATATCCCCCTTCAAGCACCGCAATGTCCGGTTTAAGCATATCCGTCAAGCGGGCATAGCCCTGGGCCGAAAAATTCATATTGGTCAAAGGGTCTGTGTAGTGGTTGTCCTGGCCGGCGGAATTCACCACAAGATCAGGTTTGAATGCCTCGATTACGGGCAGCACACAATTTTCAATAACATAGAGATACCCTTCGGTG